>JAQUZA010000145.1 GCA_028691595.1 Candidatus Rifleibacteriota bacterium | reverse complement strand
CATGCGTATGGAATTCTTTATCGGTGACTGGCTGCGGCCTCAACTTGAGCTTTATGCCATTACCCATACTTTTTCAGCCGCAATGATCAGTTTGCTGATTCATACCGTGGTCTGCTTTTCAGATGCCGCCCGGGCTGACCGCGGAACCCTGCTGTTCGCACTTGGCAACTGGTTTGTTTTTAATGTTTTTGAGTTCGGGCGCAAAACTTTTGCAGTCGAAGAAGAACGCGATGGGGTCGATTCTTATTCGGCTCGTCTGCGGCCATGGGGTGCCGTAACCTTGCTGCTCGTAAATGTCGCTGCTGCCTACCTTGCCTTTTATTTCGCCGCGACGGCTAAATTTGCGGCCCTGGCTGATTTTAGACTTCTGGCACCGGCTGCAGCTGTAACCCTGCTGGTAGCAATTGCCGGAGCGGTGTATGCGGCCCGCCCGGAAAAGGCTTTTGCGAAGCTTTATCGCGGCATGGTGACCTTTTACCTTCTGGCTTACCCGGCTGCGATTGCCGCGTCTGTTTATATGCTGGTCTATCGTTGAATTTTCTGGCGACGGTGCCGAACGGTGTGCTGTTGTTATTGACGTGAGGTGTTGGGGATGTCAAAGCTTTGTGTAAGACAAGGAATACCGGTTCTTTGTCTGCTGATGTTAATTGTCGGAACTCTTCCGGTCATGTCGGTTGCGGCAGCGCCTGACAGGCGGGTGGTGGTTCTGCATTCATATCACCAGGGCTTTAAATGGACAGATGATATAGTTTCAGGCATCAAAGAGGGGCTGAAGGATTACCCGGGCAAAATTGAACTGATTCATGAGTACATGGACAGCAAAAGACGCTGGGACAATAATTACAAGATGCTTCTCGAAGGGCTTTTAAATTACAAGTATCATAAAATGCAGCCTGACGCGGTAATTCTGTCTGACAACGTGGCGTTTGAATATATGTGTGACACCGGGAAACATGTATTTCCAGGCGTTCCGGTGTTTTTCTGCGGTGTTAATTATCTTGACCCGCATGATTTAAAGGATCACCCGAATTTTACCGGCATCAGTGAGGCAGTGGATATCGAGAAGAACCTTAATCTGATTCTGCAGCTTCACCCTCATACGCGCGAAATTGCTTTTGTTGTAGAAAGCACGGAAACCGGCCACATTATTGCCGCGCATCTTGAACAGCTGCAGGAAAAGTTTTCCGGCCGACTTAAACTAAGTCAGTTCACAGACCTGACTTTTGCCGAGCTCGAAAAAGAAATAGCTGCACTTCCACATGACAGCGTGGTTATCATGAGTATTTTTTTTCGCGACCGCGAGGGAAGTTTTCTGGAATTTGATGAAAGCGCAAGAAAGGTCGCCAATGCCAGCCGGGTACCGGTCTACTGCCTCTGGGATTTCAGCCTGGGCTATGGCCCTGTGGGTGGTTATCTTACCACCGGGTATGAGCAGGGTTTTGCCGTGGCCGGCATGGTGATGCAGAGTTTTTCGGGCATGCTCACTGCCGGAATTCCGGTGCGCTATGAGCCGGTAACCTCGCCAAAATTTGACTGGCAGGCAATGAAGAAATTTGGCGTGAACGCTTCGCAGCTACCGCCGGGCTCAACAATTATTGGCCGGCCACCTGGTTTAAATGAGCAATTCCAGGGGTTGTTGTTTGCCGGAGTGGTTGTTCTAAGCATTTTTCTTGGGGTCAGCCTGCTCTACACCCACCACATACAGGCTCGAGTCAGAGAATTGACTCAAAAAAGCGGTGAAGCAAAAAATGCTGCTGAAACAGTCGCTGATGGCGAGCAGACAGGTGGGGCTGAGAAGCTTTGACAGCAATATTTAAGAGTGTTTTCAGATAAAGGTTTGCAAAGATTTGGCGTTTGGGAACTTGTCGGTTACAATTATTGACTGAATCAAAGACAAAATGAGGAAACTGCCATGTATATCGTTTCTTGTGCGAACCGGAATTTTGCAGAGGTGCTGCCACTGGTGGGTGGCAAAGGCGGAAATCTTTTAAAGCTTACGCAGGCTGGTGCAGATGTACCTGCCTTTGCTGTTTTGACGCGCGATTGTTTTGATGAATTCATCAGTTCTTTCAGAGATGAGTTCAATGCCAGGCTCAAGGCTATTGATTGCTCTTCGCCTGACAGAATCGCCATTACCGCCGGTGAATTACGTGCCTGCATCTGCGGCCATAAGATACCTGATCAGATAAGAACAGAGCTCTTTGCAACTCTTCATGCGCTTCTCAAGACCGATGGCTTTGTTGCAGTGCGTTCGTCAGCATTGGGCGAAGACTCAAAGGAGTTTTCCTATGCGGGAATGCTCGATACCTGCCTGTTTCGCCGCACCGAAGATGAGATCTGCGAGGCCGTTCTCACCTGCTGGTCTTCTATTTTTTCTGACCGGGCGGTTGCTTATCGCAATATGCGCGGAATACCTCAGGAAGGCGTTTCGATGGCAGTGGTCGTTCAGGAAATGATCGACGGCGTTGCCTCCGGGGTAACCTTCACCGTTAACCCGACAACCAGATATGAAGATGAAATTCTCATTACTTCGGTATTTGGTCTCGGTGAGGGCCTTGTCTCCGGAACCCTCGACTCTGATCAGTTCATATGCCTCAAGAAAGAGGGTTACCCGGTAATCGAAAAGCAGCTTGCCGACAAGGTCGAGAAGCTTGTGTTCGACCTCGAAAAGAATTTTGGCACGAAGACAGTCAGCGTTCCGGCGGAAATGGCCGGCAAGGCCAGTCTTACTGATGCCCAGCTTCGTAGCATCGCCACTGTTTGTCATCGCATCGAGGGCTCATACAGCAATGTTCCCCAGGATATCGAATGGACAATTGACGGCGAAGGCCGGGTGCGCATACTGCAGGCCCGTCCGATCACGACCATTGAGCAGCCGGTTCCCTCTGAACGCCTTTTTAAAACCATCTGGGACAACTCCAACATCGTTGAAAGTTACTCGGGTGTAACTACGCCACTGACTTTTTCGTTTGCCATTTATGCCTACCATCGAGTTTATGTTCAGTTCTGCCAGGTTCTGATGGTACCTGATGAAGAAATCAAGGCCAACGATTTCGCTTTTGCGAACATGCTTGGTTTTCTGAACGGTCGCATTTATTACAATCTTAAAAACTGGTATAAACTCATATCGGTTCTGCCTGGTTACAGCTATAACAGCCGATTCATGGAAGGCATGATGGGTGTTAAAGTCAGCTATGAAAAGAACGAGCAGAAGAAACCCATGGGTTTCTTTCAGAAATATTTTGTTGAGCTGCCGCGGCTTGGGCTGGTGGGGGCGAATCTGCTTTATCGTTTCTGGCGTACTGATATCGAAGTGAAGCGCTTCATGAGCGTTTATCAGGCGATGTATGATAAATACAAAGATTTTGATTTCAGCAAGGCAGCCGCTCATCGACTTGTTGATATTTTTAACGAGCTTGATAATACCGTGCTTTCGCATTGGAAAGCCCCTATTATCAACGACTTCATGGCAATGATTTTTTACGGTGTTCTTGATGCGCTGATGAAAAAGTGGAATCTCAACGCTGACCCCTCGCTCAAAAACGATCTTCTGGCGGGTCAGGGCAATGTCGAGAGCACTTTGCCGCTGCGCACCATTCAAAAAATTGCCCGCTTTGTGGCTGCAGATTCAGAGCTGAAAGAATTGTTTAAAACCAGCACTGCGCCGCAACTGAAAGAAATGTTCATTCCGGTTCCAGGCAATGATCGGCCGGCAAGCCATCAGCAGCTGGGTGGGCAGATTGCCGAATACCTCGAAAAATACGGTTACCGTGCCATGTGTGAACTCAAGCTCGAAGAACCGTCAATGAATGAGCGCCCTGAATTTCTGTTTGATATGATCAAGAACTACTCTGCCGCACCCATGCCCGAAGAAGGTGATGTGGGCGACAAGGAACGCCTGGTGCGTGAAACTGCCGAACGCAAGGTCAGAGAAACCCTTGGCGATGACGGGCTGTTTTTTGGTCTGATCAAAAAGATCGATGTGCTGATGTTCGTGGCCAACTGGGCAAAGAAAGCAATGGCGGTACGTGAATACCAGCGGTTTGCCAGAACCAGAATGTATGGGTTGGTAAGCCGCATTTATAAAGGGTTTGGGCAAAGATTCGTTGAACGTGGTCTTATTGACAAGGTTGACGATATTTTCTACCTGACAATGCAGGAAACCCTCGAATATGTTACCGGCACAGCCCGCAGCCAGAAATTACGTGAGCTTGCAGCTCTGCGGCGTGCTGAATTCGAAGAATACAAGGCCATGGAAGAATTGCCTGACCGCATTGAAACCACTGGTATAACCTATTGTAATGACCTTACCCGCGGTATGTTGCCGGCGCAGGCCGGTGACGATGACCCCGACATCATTCGCGGTATCGGGGGCTGTTCCGGCAAGGTAACAGGTAAGGTAAAGGTTATTCTCAATCCTGGCGACGACATGTCGCTTAACGGAGAAATACTTGTGGCAGCCAGAACTGACCCGGGCTGGGTGCCACTGTTTGCTACTGCTTCGGCTCTTCTTATCGAGCGGGGAAGCATGTTGTCGCATTCGGTTATTGTGGCCAGAGAACTCGGCTTGCCTGCCGTAGTCGGCGCAACCGGAGTCACGAAGAAGGTAAAAACAGGCGATGTGGTTGAACTTGACGGTACAACCGGCATTGTTAAAGTAATTTCGCGCGCATAAATCTAAGCGGAGGCCTTGAACATGAAACCAGCAGTAGTTTACAGCAACGTATGGGAAGACCCTGAATTAAACAGGGTTTCTTTAAAAGTTGAACCAGGCCAGAATGTTCTTTCGATAACCTCGGGCGGCTGCAACTCTCTCAGTCTGCTTCTCGAAGACCCGGCAAAACTTATTTCGATCGATCTTAACCCGGCCCAGTTGTCGATGCTTGAGTTTAAGCGGGCGGCCATCATGGAACTCGAATACGATGAATTCATTGATTCAATGGGCACACCTTTTCTCTTCAAGCCTGCTAAATCACCAGAATATCGGGTAGAACTCTATAACCGCATTAAAAAGCATATGCCTGCCTATGCCACTCAGTTCTGGGATGAACACCTTCATCAGATTCAGAGCGGCATCATGATGTGCGGCAAGGTCGAAAAGTTTTTCAAGTTCTATCGCACGGTGCTTGGTTGGCTTTATGGCAAAGAAGAACTCATGAAACTTTTCAAGGCAGAAAACCTCGAAAAGCAGCGCGAACTGTTCGCCAGTTTCCGGAAACAGCGCTGGAATGCTCTGCATCGTCTGTTGCTGAACCGCAGCGTTCTCAGCCTGGTCAAGGGTGCGCATTCTTTTGCCCAGGTCGATTTCGAAGATTTTGCCGGCAATCTTAATCGCAAGCGTACCCTTGGTATGACCCGCTTCTTCAATCCTGATAACTACTTCATGTGTCTGCTGCTGCTGGGCGGACATTACCATGAAAAGGGCATGTCACCCTATCTGCTGCGCGAGAATTTTCCGAAGCTTAAAAAGAATATCGATCGCCTTGAGATTTTTCAGGGAACCATCGGAGACGTGCTCAAGAAGGATGGCCCCGGAAGCTATGATCGTTTCAATCTGTCGAATATCTTTGAATGGATGACTAATGAAGTTTTCAACGGCATTATTCGCGAAGTGCTCGATCTGGCGCGACCATGGTCGCGTATGGCCTGGCGCTACACCTTTGCCAGACCCCGTGAACTCGATGCCCAGAATCTCGATCGCCTGGTGTACGAACCCGAACTTTCTGACGAACTGTTTAAACAGGATCGGGCTTTTATCTACGAAAGTTTTCACGTTTATCACCTGAAGTGATGCCAGCAGCAGCTTCGGCAGCAATTCCCGGTGAGTATTGAACCTTCATCAACAGGTGTTCTAAAAACGGGTTGCCTTTTTGAGGTGAAGTTTCGGTCTGACAAGAGGGTTGCTGTGCTTTGAGGGGGTATTACTCCCGACTGCTCTTTGTGATACAATTAGCAGTAGAAGGTTGATTTGGAGGCTTTATGCGTAAGAATAAGATAATATTTTCGGTTCTGGTCATGATTCTGGCGGGTGCAGTGGCTGCGATGGCCATGACTGCCCAGGAGGTTTTGCAGAAAGTCGAAGATCGCTATATTGGCAAGACTTCAAAAGCGCAGGTGCAGATGGATCTCGTCGATAAAAACGGCGGAGTGCGCGAGCGAAAAATGCTTATTTCCCGACGCAAAATCGACAGCAGTAACAAGGATAATTTTATTCACTTTGTTGCCCCACCAGACATTCGTAATACCACCTACCTGGTAAACGAAAAGAACAAAGAAAAGCAGAAATGGATATATCTCTCCGCCTTCAAGAACACTCGAAGAATTCTGGCTGAAGACTATGGTATGGCCTTTGTTTCGAGCGATTTCACCTATGAAGACATGGACGACATAAGAGCCGACGATTACGTTGCCAGCGACCTCAAAGAAGAGAAGTTCGGTGATAAAGATGTCTATTCGATCACCGTAACCAAAAAAGATGCCAATACCAATTATGCAAAGGTTGTCATGAAGGTCTGCAAAGCAACGTTTGTCGTATTGCGATCCGAAATGTATGACAAGAAAGCCCCTGAAAAGCTGGTCAAAGAAATGACCGCTTCAAACCTCGAACAGATTCAGGAAATCTGGACCCCCAAAGAAGTTGTCATGAAAGATCTTAACAAGGGCACCTCAACCAGTCTTAAAACCGGCAAAATTGCCTATGATCTCGAGCTGGGCGATGAGGAGTTTTCGCAGCGCAACATGGAAAAGTGATGAACACGGAGGGGAAGAGATTTCCCACGGATGAACGCAGGGAAAAAAGAGACCTTTCCCACGGATGAACACAGATGAAAACGGATTGACATTGATAGTTTGAGTTTTTGGAAAATTATAAGAAACCGCAGGCCCTGGGCCTGCGGTTTTTGTTATAGAACGGCTGAATATCTCTGCTGATTTTTTATTTAGTGACAGATTTTTGGAACGTGTTAGAAAAAGAAATAATCACAGAAAAACAATACATAGAGGAAAACTTCGAGGTTCTATCGGTTATGTTGCGCTATCTTTCAGCGTAGCCGAAGGGAGGCATCGTATCGAGCTGATTCTTCTGGTGTCCTGGTAATGGCGCTTAAGAGACAAAAAACAGAGAGGTCTGCCCCAAGGCAAAATGAGGGCTTCTGCCGTCTTGAAAGACGCATGTAACGACAGAATTTAAAAAAAAAGGTTTTGAAAAAGAGAGCTGAGGAGGAACCCCATGAAATTTCAGAAGAGGGTGCTTTGTCTTTTGGCCCTGTTGTCTTTGAGTTTTCTGGTGATCGGCTGCTGGCTGAATGACGACGACGAAGATCAGTTTGTGGCGAACATAAAAATTGGTGCAAGCCGCCATCGAACGTTAACCCTTGAACGTTCTGATAACGGTCAGACACTGACGCTCGATGCCACCATCGACGGGGTAGGCGCAGGCAAACAGCAGGTGACCA
>JAQUZA010000144.1 GCA_028691595.1 Candidatus Rifleibacteriota bacterium | reverse complement strand
TTCAGGCTGCCCGTGCTTCGAGCGGAGCGGGTTCTGATTCTGGTTTTTTTGCCTCGATTACCAGGGTCTGGGCCTTCTTCAGAAAACCGAGAAAGCCATCTTTTTCGGCATCCTGAACGGGTTTTGGCTGATAGTGATAAAGCCACATCTTGGCCTTTACAGCATCAGGCAAACCGTTCAGATCATCATAATGCGCATGGACACCAGATTTAAAAGGCGCAGTTTCGCAGTCGTGCAGAATAAGGCTGGCCTGATCGTAGAATTTGCGCATCTGATAGGGCGCAAACTGGGTGTCAGTGGTCAAAAACACGCGGTGATCAGAACCGACTTCCTGAATCATCAGGCCATAGCTGTGCTGAATCTGCATACCGCTGACGACATGTACGGTCTGCACCGGCGTGAAGCGGATGTTTTCCCAGACGAAGGAATTATTGATACGCACCGGGTGGCATTCGAAGTAGTCGGTCAGGTTGGCGATCTTGCCTTCAAGGGTTTCGAGACCGCCACGCAGACTTTTGTTCCACAGGTCAGACATCAGTGACTGAATACCGAACAGTTTTGGTCTCTGGAAACCAGGGTTGAAGTAGGTTACCAGGGCCAGCCACTCAAGTGAACCAATATGGTCAGCGTGCAGATGTGAGATATAGACACCATCGATCTCTTTGCCGATGTTGCCGTTATTAATACCAAGTTCTTCCAGGGCGAACTGCGCATGAGTACCGCAGTCAATAAGAAGCTTTTTGCCCGAAGCTGCAATGACCAGAGCGTTTGACTGGTAGTATTCGCGGGTGGTAAAGGCACTGCCGACACCGATGAACTGAATTTTATACATGATGGACTCCTTTTTCGTTTTTTGCTGCCAGGCAGCAACAGAAACCTGTGGTGAAGAACCACGACGCAGAGTAAGGTTTCCGGGAGCCGACATCATAGGTCAGACCGATCAGAGTAGATGCAACAGGTCAGGCCGCTGAGGTTATCAGACATAACGTGAACTGCTGGAACAACTGATCAGGGCGAGCACGATATCGTCACGGTTACACGTGAAACATATCAGCAAACTGCGTGCCAGATTTTACAGATTTGTTTCCGCAGCGAATAAAAGCGGCTCTGGCAGACAATCACAAAACCATATTAGTCGTCGAACTATTCAGATAAGCCGTGAAACAAGGCTGTCTGAATGTTTTTAAGGCATGAGAACTGAATTCTCGACGGCGAACAGGCCAGTCTCAATGTACAACAACGGCGGCATTTTTCAAGCAGATGCTGTGTCAGAATTGCCACAGATGTGACTTTCATTGCAATAGCAGAGTCTGGCCGGGCAATCATAAAAGGTACCATTGACGCTTTACATAAGGGTGCTTATAATCAGGGTTATGAAAAATCTAATCATTGCCTGCCTTTTAATAATCAGTGTTCTGACAGCCGGCTGCGGCAGCAGTGGTGGCAGTTCAAAGCCAACCACGATTGTCACAGCTCCGACCATCAGTAATATCACTACAGAGAGCGCCTCGACTTACACCGTAGCAACCATAACAGGCATTGGTTTCGGCTCACCCATTTCTTCGAGCTATGTAACCTACGACGGCCAGCCATATAACGCCACCACCTGGAACGACAGCACAATTCTGGTTACGGTACCATTCGCGGTTGTTGACGCTTTAAAGTTCAGGGTTGTCGTCAATAGTGTTACGTCAAATGCCCCGATCATCGTCACCAACACCATGCGCATTTTTGGCATTACCCCATCGAGCGGCAACCCGGCCACCGTCATCACCATCAGCGGTCAGGGTTTTGGCGCTTCGCAGGTTTCGGGTGCCTATGTCACCTTCTATGATCTTACCCAACAAAGCAATTATTTAACGGCAGCGGTTTCGAACTGGAGCGACACCAGCATTACCTGCACGGTGCCGAACCTCAGCCTGTCACAATCGAGTTCGAACCAGGTCGGCATCACCGTCTGGAAAAGCAGCAGCACCTATGTAAGCAGCACCTTCAACCTGATACTGCCGGCAATTTCATACATCGACCCCAACACCGACAATGTTGCAGCGACAATATCTCTTAACGGTTCTGGTTTTGGCACCACGCAGGGCACAGGTTACGTCAGCATCGGCGGCAACTATGCTTCCATAGTCAGCTGGTCAGATAACCAGATACGCGTTAAGGTTCCAGACTTTTCATCAGCGGGCGAAAAAAATGTCATTCTCACAGTCAGCAATAAAACATACAGTAACAACAATTTTTCAGTTGCCGCACCCCAGTATCAAAGCCTTACCTACCCCTCCGGCGACACAGAGGTCGCATATGGCGAAACTTTTATAATCTATGGTCGCTATTTCGGTTCGGCAACCGATTTTGATGATTCCAACGCCATCCGCAATATTCAGATACAGGCTGATGGCAAACTTTACACCGTGAATTCAGCAACCTGGTCAGACAATCAGGTCAGCTTTGCATGGCCGGTTCCAAATACCACTCTGGATGACAAAACCGCAGCCGTCACCATCAACGTCGGCGGCCTTTCAACCATCATTTCAAACGTTCAAGCCGACTGAATCGCGACAACAAAGAAACAAACAGAGAGACTTGTATTGTTACGGCTTAGATATTATTCTAGGTCTTATACATATACAGGGGTCGTTTGATGGAATCAAAGGTTCGCGAATTTGCAAAGGGCTCGACAATCTTCAGGCGCGGTGAACCTGGCAATACGGCCTTCATTCTGACCGAAGGTACTGTCGAGATTTTTATAACCGAGGGAAAGAACAAAACGGTTCTCGGGGTGCTTCACCCCATTTCGGTTTTTGGTGAGATGGCGTTGCTGCTGAAGAACCAGCAGCGAACTGCTTCAGCCATTGCCAAGTCTGACGCAAAGCTCGCCGAAATCTCGCGAAAAGACTTTGATGATTTTTTCAAACGCTCGCCCAAACTGATTTCAGCGGTTCTGCAGACCATGGTAGAACGCCTTGAACAGACCAACGCCAGGGTTTCACAAAGCCCTGACCTGTATATCATTATCACCGAAATGCTCAATCTTCTGATTTTGCACGACAGAATCAGCCATATTGGTTTTAATCAAGTCATCGATTGCATCGAAAACAGCTACAAGCTTGATTCAGCAACGATAATCAAAACCATGAATTTTATGCAGACCCTCGGTTTGATTGAGATTCGCGCTGACAGGCACAATGCCGTAAAACTGATCGAGATCATCAAGCCCACAGATTTTATCGAAAGGGCAAGACATATCCACGCGACCTTTACAAAAATGGGCAGTTCGCCAGAGGCCGGCTTCTTTTAACCGGGTTCGTTTAAAAATGTTCCGGGTTTGGCGGAAGCGATGCGGCGTAGACTTCGAGAGCACTGCGTAGCTCTGAGAACGATTCAGGCAGCATACCGGCCAGTTTTCTAACTACCATTGCATTGAAAGGCCTTGCCAGAAGAAGTTCAGACATCAGATCGAGCACGGTTTCGCTATCATTCTCGAGCACTTTTAACTGAATCATGGCGTTGTACAGATTCATCGACGGCTCACTCAGATGATGAAGCTTCTGCATCATCAACTCTGCTCCCGAACCACGCAGCGAGCGGCACAGATCGACACAACCTTCGAGAAGGGCGGCATAAAGGCTTTTGGCCCGTTCGCCATAGTCAGTGGCCCGGTCAAGATTGCCCAGTTTAAGGGCAAGTCGATAGGCATCGAGCACATCAGCCAGGGCCCCGGGGTTTTCGTTCAGACAAACTTCAATTAAAGCGGCAGCCCGCTCTGTCTCGCCCTCTATGGCCAGCAATGAAGCCAGCATGCGCCGCACCGGGTAAGAAGCCGGAAACCGCCGGAGTTTTTCTTCAAGGAGCCAGATCAATTTCTGCCGGTTACCACCGACGATTGCCATTTCGTTGATTATGCCGGCAAGTTCGGGAACATTCAACAATGCCGGCCCATGCTGATGTGTTTTTATCTGCATACGCGTCTTGCGGGCTACAGCAAGCGGCAAGGGGTGATCAGAACTCAGCATTGGCGGCTGAATTCTCAGCAGCTGCGCAAGAGCATAGCAGCCAGAGAGCACTGACAAAGGCTCAGGAACCAGCAACATTCGATTAAGGGTTGCCACAATATCGAGCTGACCGAGCAGAAACAGGTTTTTGGCGGCGGCACCGCGCACCCTTGGAGCCATATCTTTTAAAGCGCTTGAAAAATATGAAACCGCTTCACTGCCACAAACAAGCATGGCCGAGATCATATTGGCCCTGACACGCGAATCTGCATGATCATGAAATCTTGAATAAACAAGCAGGCGATTACAGCCACAGCTGCCAAGCGCACTCAGCAGCGAGGCAATAACATGGGGGTGATATTCTTTTTCGAGAGCGTGAACCACCATATCTTCAGCCGGGCGACCGATCAGGCCGCAGAGAACGGCGCACTGACTTCGTCTGAAAGCATCGGTAGACTTAAGCAACCGGGCAAACCATGGCATCAGCAGATCATGCATGCGCAGGTTGCCGCGCACTTTTGGCAGCAGACGGCGCAGGCTGAGAATCATCTGTCTTATGACATCGCCACTTTTTTCGTTATCAAAGCGGCCTGCCAGAATCGGCAGCGCGGTTTCGGGAGAAATAAAACCGAGCGCAGCGGCGGCGGCGGCACGGTGATGCCGGGAGTCACTGCTGATATGGCGCTCGAGCAGGCGAAGCGATTTCATTGAACCGCTATGCCAGGCCAGCTGAGCTGCCAGACAGGCGACGGCGGGGTCTTCACTGCGCATGGCCTCACGATACAGCTCGGCTTTTAGTTCAACCGGCACCGGAAAACTTTCGGCAGCATGCAGTGCTGCCTGAGCCAGGCCAGAATCTTCGCTGGCCGCGTAGGCAGCGATTACCGCCCAGGTCTCTTCGCGACCGGTACTGGCGGCTAGTGGCAGCAACCACGCTTTACGCTGCGGGTCAGATGCTTCTTTGAGCAGCGAAAGAATAACGAGGTAGACCTTGCTGCCACCACAGGCCAGCAAGGCCCTGGCCGCTTCGAGGGCAACACGCTTGTCAGAAGAGCGGGCCAGCAGCAGCACCTGATCGGTCAATTCAGCCACCGGGCTGAGCTGTAATGCAATAAGCACCGGCAGCAGGCGCATCGAGTCGTTTGAACCAAGCTCACGCCGCAGCAGATTGACGCGATTATGCCCGCCAGGCAACGAAGCCAGCAGAACGGCAAACCCTTCGGGCAGAAAGAAGCTTTGCGGGCTCTGCACCAGAGTCAGAGTTGGCGGTTGGCTGGCATGCACGTTTTCATGGGTCAACGGGGAATCAAGTGATTCAAGAACCCTTTCGACCAGACCAAAACTAAGGTGTTCGGGGGCAAAGGCCAGGGCCTTGAGGGCGGCGATACGAAGCTGTGCCGGCCCTGAGCAGGCACGGCGCGACAACAGATCGACCGATTCCCCGAACATTTCATTCCAGACAGACTTAACAGCTGCCGGAGCCGGAAAAAGTTTCTTCAGACCGAGAAAAGCCATCAGAGACTGGGTAGTATCATCGCTGTCGATCATATCTTCAAAAATTTCGCGGTCAGAAGGAAGCGGCTCTCTTGCGATAGCAGCGAGAGCTGTTCTTTTTGTCCAGCCGTCGGGTGCATGCACGGCCTCGCGCGGGTTTTTAAGAAGCTGATCGAGTAACATGCAGAGATTTTATTCCGGGAGCTTCAATTTCTCAAGTTCGCCAATTCGGGCCGGCAGATCGCCGGTATCCCATGAAGAAACGGGCCAGACACGTACCGAAAAGCTGCTCAGCATGGTAATTGCCGATTTTCGTGTCTGCTCGGGTGAATCAGTTAAAAGTATGCCCTGCAGGTCTGCCTTCTTATGATTCATTTTAACCAGGTTACGCAGATAATCGCGCACCAGACCGCGCAACAACTGAGGATTACGGCGATCTGGAGCAAGTTTCAGCTGATTGAGCAGCGATGGATAAAGCCCCTCATTTTTGATCAATTTCATCGGGTGCTTGAGAACACGATGCATGACATTCCGGGCCAGAATAAAATCACGCTGTTCATCAGTATTGGCAGCCGAAAGCAGACCGGTAGTCAAAAGCAGGGTATCACCCGGCAGGGGAATTTCATCGATAATATCGCTTTCGATGATCATCACCTTAAACGCCATTTCAGGGCGGGGGCTGTTGCCGGCCAGAACCTTCATGCGCATACTGAGAACAGTGTCTGAAGCAATTTTGATGTTCCCGGGCATATCGGTGAGAAACTGCCCGAGCAGCATATCGCCAATTGCCTGTTCAGCCCTGGTCTCATCGAGCAGCCCCGAAAAGTATTTGATCACGGGGTTGGCACACTCAGCAACTGATGATAACGAGAATACAAGCATAAATACCAGAATATTCACTTTAAGGCTCTGCAACATTGGCCCCCTTTTGCGGCTCAGCCAGCCGCGTTCCAATACGTTTTTTCAGCATTTTCGCCTGTTCGAGGTTCTTTTCGAGCTGCGAGTTCAACTGATCGCACTTCTTCACCTGACCGGGGTCAACCGGCATCACTGTGCCAAGCTGCAGTTTTGAATATTCGAACCGATTCAAAACCATATCGAGGACACCCTCAATTTCAGCCAGCCCGCTGCGCAGAATTTGTTCGTCATCGGGGTTTGAAGGGTAGGTAGAAGTCATTTCCATAATCGAACCACCCAGCCTGGCAAACAGTTTTTCAACATCGGCCATGGCGTTGGCGGCATCTTCGATGCTGGCCATGGTTTGCGGATTCATCTGCTGAAAACTTACCCTTGAATCAGCCCTGGCAATACGCTCATAGGCCGCCGCCTTATATTGCCCGTCAGCTGCTCGCCTCTCCTGAAAACCAAGTTCAGGATTAATTGCATACAGCTTATCTTCGCCCGTATCGCTTTTTACGCCATCTTCAGCTGAAATGGCCGGAGAATCTGCAGTAATTTTTGTTGAAGCGCTGATTACCGGCTCGAAAACCGGAAGAATTTTCATGGAATAACGGTCTTCCTGCTTTAAAACGCCTTTATCAATGAGTGTTTTGACAGCATGAAAAAGGGTCTGACGGGTTATCAGATGGTTCGGCTCAAAGCGGCCGCGCTTCAGAGGCAGAAAGGCACCGCCCACCGTTTCCAGAGGCTTTCTGAAAATTGAGTCGGGAGTAATGTCGGCAAAGGCTCTCGGCAGTCTGGCGGCTGTTCCGGCCTGAATACTAAGACGATACAACGCTTCAACGGCCATGCCGCGCGAAATAGAAAAATCAAGGTGATAACTGCCGTCGTCAAAAGGGTCGAGAAGCCCGCTGTTAACCGTTTCGAGTTCGGTAAGTTTGCGATTATAGGTTCTTTCATACACAGCCGACACGAATTCATACCGGCTGATGCGTTCGTCTTGAGCCTCAACTGCTCCTGACGGTAAAAATACACAACAGGCTAAACAGACTATCAGTATCTGCCGATAGATGCTTTGCCATATTTTTCGTGTGA
>JAQUZA010000143.1 GCA_028691595.1 Candidatus Rifleibacteriota bacterium | reverse complement strand
AGTGCAGTAAGGACATTGAACACCAGATAATAAATGGTGTTTTTCCAGTGACCGTTGATCAGACGGAGCATCCGGGAGAAACTTTTCATGCGAATGGATTTGAATTCAGGGCAAAGATATAAAAATTGTGGCAGGCGATTTTTACGCACACCGATGGATTTTTATGTTCAACCATAGTTGAAACGCACGCCAACAATGTTGTTTGCCACTATCAACCGATCATGCTTCCCGATGGCAATCTCAGGTTCGTTAAGAGCTATGCCTCAGAAGCTCATGACGATGTTGGCGTTACCTACATCTGGCAGCGCAAAATCACCAATAATTCTCTGCTGGCCGGGGCATGGATACTCAAGCCCTCTCAGGACCCGGGTCTGAATCTGGGTGTGCCTTACACAGGCCCGTCTCTGCTCGATAATTATCCTCGAACCTTCTATATGTTAAGCGATGGTAACGGTCTGCTGACTGAATTCGGTTCGATTTCAAACGGCGGCGGCAACTATCAGGTCGATGCAAACGGCTCATGGTCTATGACCATAGACCCAACCACTGACCCCCGCATTCTCAATGGCTACGTAAATGGCCTGACTGGCTCATGGAATGTGGCCGGCACTGCCTTGGGCGGCACTATTGAGCGTGTTGTCAACCCGGCGCTTGCTCAGGGCAACTGGAGCGGCTCTCTCATTATTCGCCACAATTATGAAACCGGGGTTCTGGCAACCAGAACCGTAGACCTGTCGTTCACCGTTGATTACAGCGGCAAAGTGACAAGCCTAACCGGTACCGGCATCAACGGTCTGCGTGGCGGTTACATGTTTGTCGGGCCGTCAGGGGTGGCCAAAGTAGTGCTTCGCACCACCAATGATCGCTCCAGCCCGCTGTGGGAAATCAGCCTCGAAGGTCGCCTGACTGGCGATACCCTGTATGGTCTCGCAGTTCTTGACGGCATTGATTCGGTCAATGTTCCCGTAAGTTTTGGCACCGTAAGCCGCCAGACTTATAATGCTCCGACTTTCGAGCAGCTCGTCGGCACCTGGAACATCATCGGCGGTCGCACTTCTGGCGGTGAAGATAAAACATTACTGCCCAACACCGATGGAAAATTCAGTAACTTTACTCTGGCTGTTGAAAAAACCATGACCGGCACAGGCTACGGCGAAGAAGGCACCGGAAATGTAATAACCAATACCACAAATGTGGCCTGGACACTGAATTATTACTGGGGTCTGGACGGTAATATGCTTCGCTTCGGTGATCCGGCAAGCGTTGGCAATCACTACGAAATCTGGCGTGCCACAACTTCTCCTGCCGATCCGACCATCATGAATCTTGAATGTATGATCGATTCTGATGATTCATCGCGCACCGGCGAAATGATGATAGTTCGCAAGGTTAACGTAGTCACGGCTCCAGTGGCAGTTACCGGTGTCACTCTCAATAAAAGCACCGTTTCGCTGCCCACTTATGGAAAAGAAGCGCTGTTTGCCGAAATCTCTCCGGTCAATGCGACTAACAAGAGAATAATCTGGGCAAGCAGTAACACGGCAGTGGCTACCGTAGACGGTCTGACCGGCATGATTACTGGTATGTCTGCCGGCACGGCCACTATTACCGCTACAACTGTGGATGGTGCTAAAACCGCGACCTGCGTCGTTACTGTCATATCAGGGACAATCAATAATCTGTCGCTTTTGAGTGGCCCCTGGATGCTCACGACCCTCGATAATAGATCCCTTTATTTGATCAGCAACGGCGCTGGTCTCATAACTGATTTTGGCGCGATCAGTTCCTACGTTGGCTCCTATCAGACTGACACCGAAGGCTATTTCACAATGTGGATTGACCCCAAAAGTGATGATCCAATGACCATCAACGGGCGGGTTATCGGGAATATAGGCACCTGGACCATAGACGCTGATGGCATTAGTGGCCGCCTGGAAAGGGTTCTTGATCCTTCCCTTGCCCAGGGTGTCTGGAACGGTTCAGCGACTGTTCAGTATACTGACTATAATTCTGGCGCGATTACCACGGCCAGCAACTACATTTCGTTCTCTGTTGATGCTGCTGGCAAGGTTACTAGTGTCACCGGCACCGGTATTACCGGCCTTCGCGGTGGTTCGATGTTTATTTCGCCCGAAGGTAAGGCCAAGGTTCTGATCAGAACCACTAACGACCGTGCTAACCCCTGGTGGGAATTCAGTCTCGAAGGGACATTCGCCAACGACGCGATCACCGGTCGTTTCCTGGTCGATGGTGCCAGCGAAGAAGGCGTTTCCCCAAGTTCAGCAACTTTTAGCAGATCTACTTCAGCGCCTGTTGCTGTTACCGGTGTTACTCTCAATAAAAACACAACAAGTCTTGCGATGGGAGCGAAGGAAACTCTAGTAGCAACCATTGCACCGGTGAATGCTACAAACAGATCAGTGGTCTGGTCTAGCACCAATACAGCGGTCGCAACGGTCAGCAGCACCGGCGAAGTGGTGGCTGTCTCGGTTGGCACCGCAACTATTACGGTAACCACCGTCGATGGCGGTAAAACCGCCAACTGCGTTGTATCCGTCTCTGCGCCTTCAGGCGGTGCAGAACCGGCAGCTGAAGACAAGGCTGTCATTGAAAGCATCTATTCTGCTTACATCGCTTTGATCGAGCGCGCTAATGTAAAAGGTGAAACCCTTGTTGCCAGCGATCTCGATTCTTTGAGGCCACATATCAGCCCTAGTTACGCCAGTTCTGGAAGAAATGCTGACCATTGGGATGATGAATTGCTGCAGGCTCCTGAAGAAGATGAAAATCTGCAATCGCTGAATCTTACCGGATGGCAATACAAGCAGCTCAATGCAGATACCTGGATGGTTGCCAGATTAGGAAGCATTACGCAGAAAGACGGTTCAACAGTAGAATTGACCGATTTGAGCCAGTATTGGCAGTATACATCAAATTTAGATATGATTTTTAACGCCAGCTCAAACGATGATGATTTTGCATCTCTGATTGAAATTTTCCGTAAGGAAAACGGCGAATGGAAAATGATTGGCAATCAGGAAAGAGTTGATTGGACCGCAATCTCGATTCAGTTTCAGAGATATGGAATCGATAATTCTGTTAATACAAATTTGCTTCTTTATTTGAATGAAGTCGCAGATTTTCCTGTAGCTTCTGTGGTTGCCTCAGGCAGTTTCATCAACGGCACTGTCAGTTTGTCCAAAGCTGATGGTACAACTAACTGGAACAATTTCAATGGCAGCAATGATTGCACTTTAGCTGGTATCGCTCCGAACAATCCCGGTGCTAAAATTGGCATGAAAGTTACTTTCACCGATGGCAGCACCCAGACTTATGTGTTTAGCCAGCCCGATACCACCGGAATTGATCCTCTCAGCGCTACGATCTCTGAAGATGCGAAGACTTTTGAGTGGGGTTCAATCGCGCCGGATAAACTCATGAATCTCGAAATTTCTTTTTGGGGCGACACTGGGCGGATGGCTGCGCCGTATTTCAAAACTGAAGATGCTACGGTAACTCAACACAACTTCAGTGACGGAGATCTGGCACCTTTGTCAGGTAAAACAGTTCATATTCATGTTAGTCAATTTCGCAATGATGGAATAAGCCGTGATTTCTTCACCCGGAAAACTTTCCCGTAATAACCAGGAAGTTCAAAAAAATCTGAGCTCGGAAAATTGTGAATTCCGGTCACTGAGCCTCTTTTAAGGGGCGACAGTGACCGGTTTTTTTCTGTTTGCAAACATATTCTTGTGGCGACGACATTCTTTTTGCTACGCAAAACAAGTTTTTTGTATGTACTTTTCCCTACATAAAATTTTGTGAATTAGTGTTAGCCTGCCAAGTTTCTCTGGTATTTTTCGCGATTTGAGTGTGTCCTTTCGGCAAATTCGCTAAAAAGTCAGGCCTTTAATCAGTATTCTGCTTCCAGCTATTTTTTGGAGTTTACTTCAACAATTTTTTCCCTTTTTCGGTTTGAGATTGATTTATCTGTGAGGCCATTTTTTGGCCGACCAGTTTGAACAAATCGAGGAGTGAAATTATGTCTGAAACAAACAATAATGTTTTCCAGGATGATGGGTTGAAGATTTATGACTTCTATAATGATTTTGTCTTCAAGTGGATTTTTGGTCAGCAGGCTAACGCGCGGTTTACGATCTGTCTTCTGAATGCATTGCTTGATTTGCGCGGTGAGAGCATTATTCAGAAAGTGACGATCATGAACCCTTTTAATGACCGGCAAGTGCATAACGACAAACTTTCGATTGTCGATGTGAAAGTGCAGGATGGTGCCGGCCACCTTTATATCGTTGAGTTGCAGGTGCTTCCCGATGAGTATTTTATAAAGCGTTCGCTTTTTTACCTAACCCGCCTTTACGGGCATCAACTCAAGAAAGGGCAGTCTTATGGTATGTTGCAGCCGGCGACAGCAATTTCTTTGTTGGGGTTTGACCTTTTTCAAGAATCCAGGCGGGTTCAAGAAATTTTCTCTTTTCGCAATCAGGATAACTCAGTTGCACTTGTCGACACTATACAGTTGCACTATATCGACCTGACCAAATTCCATGAACGGCAACCGCTAGCTCCCAGAAGCAGATTCGAAAAGTGGCTGCATGTGTTAAAATTCGGTGAAATCTATGGTAAAATAACTGCAGAGCTTGAAGACGGGCTCAAATCAGAAGAGGGTATTACTGATATGGTTAACGAACTGAAAAAAATCAACGCTGATGCCGAAAAGCGCGAGCTCATGGAAGCCCGCGAAAAAAGCCGCACCTACTTAATCTCGCAAAAAGAAAGCTCCTTCCGCGCTGGCAAACGAGAAGGTAGAGCAGAAGGCAAAGCAGAGGGCAAAGTAGAAGGCAAGGTAGAGAGCAAGTTTGAAATTGCTGGCAATTTTTATAAACTTGGCCGCCCACTCGAAGAGATTTGCACTGCCACCGGACTTGGCCTTGATGAACTTAAAAAATATCTGGCTACTGTTAACAGACCCTGATATTAAAAGCCTTTTATTTTAGACGTTTTGTAAACAATTTTTTCCCTTTTTTTGTTTTGAGAATGATTTATTGATAGAAGCTGGTGGTTTTGAGCCGCTTCTGATTTGATTGCTGGTTTTTTATTTATTGTTTTCAAACAGGATTCTGCCGAGCTCACAGGAATTCAATCTGGTGGCAGCGGTAATTTCTTCCTGGTTGATGCCCTTCTCTTTGAGTTTCAGAATGGCTTGATAAATTTCGGCTGCTTTGGATTTTGGGTTATTGCAGATATTTGATGCTTTGTATAGAAGGCTTCGTTTAATGGCGTTTTGCTCGGCTTTTTCGCAATTGTAGCGGAAGTCGATATCCAGATTCGGATTTGGGCCCTTGTCCTCAAAGACCTCTGGATGTGCCAGCCGAAGTTTCAGGTCGAAAATGTAATGATAGATTTCGTAAAGGTGTTCTTCCTGTATATTGTCGATCTCGTTCAGCAGTGCGTCTTTAATTTTCATAAGCAGCTCCTTGATTTTTTTTAATACTACACGACTTTTGTCAGAAGGTTAAGCACCAAGACTACAAACCTGTCCGAAAATCAAAGGCCACAAAACGCTGCTGAACATGGCAGGAAAATTTTCGATCAGTGGCTGCGAAATGATGCTGCTGGTGCTTATAAATTCTGTTGCATAATTTGGTGAGATTGATTATCTTTTTCAGTTATAGCACTATAACAGGTTGAGCAATATATGGCAGTAGAGGTAATTCAACTGGCACGTGGGGGGACTCTCATCAAGACCCCGTCCGGGTCGCTGCAGGTCGGTGCCCCACCCGAAACCATCAAGGATACGATGAAGATCCTTGGCGATGTACCTGATACTTTTGTGATTCCGAACCGCATGTTCTCTGCCGAACGCGGTGTGTCACTCGCCGATATTGAATTTCCGGCCTATTTTAATTTTTTTATTAAAAGACGCTCGATTAGAGTAATAGGTCATCGCCACCAGCTCGAAACCATCATGCGGGTGCTGCGCGAAGCGGTGCTTGGCCCTGATAACATTCAACTGGTGCGCGAATATCCCTATGGTATCAACCGTGACCTGATTCCGAATCTGCGCGCCGAAATGGAATACCTGCGTCCTCCGAGTCTCTCGGGAAAACGCAAGGCTGAGCTTTCTGACATGGCGGTCGGCATTCCATGGGGGCCCGAAAATCGCGTGCCTTTTGGCGATATGGCCCTTGAACGCAATAAAGACTGCCTACGTGTAGTCGATGGCAAGAATGTGCTCGCCGAAATCTCACTCGATGTCGCTTTTGGCGATAGCCCCGAAAAACCCCTTGCTCCAAAACCTTTTGAACCGCCTCTTTTTGGCGTGACCGTCATTGGCTCAGGTTCTGGCTTCGACCCTGGCGAACTCACCAGCGGCTTTATCATCTGGGTTAATCGCCGTGGTATTCTCGTTGACCCGCCGGTTGACTCAACTCTGTGGCTGAGATCCATGGATATCAACCCACGGCTTATCGATGACTGCATTCTCACTCACTGCCACGCCGACCACGACTCAGGTATTCTGCAGAAGCTTCTCGAAGAAAAGAAGATCAATCTGTATACCACCGAAACCATCATGGAAAGCTTTGTGCGCAAATATCAGTCGCTGACCGGCCTGAATTACAAAACGTTCATGAGTCTGTTTCACTTTCACCCCATAAGTCTGCAGGTGCCGATACGCATCAATGGCGGTGAATTCAGATTTTTCTATACGCTGCATTCCATTCCAACCATCGGGTTCGAGGTTTACTACCAGGGCAAGAGCTTTGTTAACTCTTCTGACTCACTCTACGACCCAGATACATTCAAGAAACTTTATGAACGCGGTGATGTTAACCGCTACCGCATGATTGAACTCAATAACTTCCCATGGCATCATTCGGTTATCTTTCATGAAGCAGGTATTCCGCCACTGCATACGCCGATGCAAAACCTCGTCGATATGCCCGATGCCGTTAAAAAGCGCATTTTCCTGATGCATGTTGCACAGAAGTCGATTCCAGAAGGCACAGGGCTTTCAAAGGCTCCCGATGGCCGCGAAGAATCGATCATTATTCCCGTCAGCGCCCCGGCCAGCAATGAAGCCCTTGAATACCTCGACGTGCTGAACCACATCGACCTGTTTTCAGGGCTGCCCATCGAGAAGGCCCGCGAGTTTCTGACCCTCGTCAAGGTTGAACATTTTAAGCAGGGCGACCTGATTATTCGCAAACATTCGGTTGGTGACCGCTTTTTTATGATTGTCAGCGGCCGGGCCCGGGTTGAGCGCAACGGCGCGATCATCAAGGCCTATTCTAATAACGACTATACTGGCGAAACTTCGATGATTCTCAATGCGCCGCGCAATGCCGATGTCATTGCCGAAACCGACATGAAAGTGCTGGTAATGGATAAATACGATTTCCTGTATTTTATTCGTGGCTCTGAGATTGCCCGCCAGATGAAGGTTATCGCGCAAAACCGCGAATATGATA
>JAQUZA010000142.1 GCA_028691595.1 Candidatus Rifleibacteriota bacterium | reverse complement strand
AGCCAGCAAAGGTACCACCATTCTTGACATTGGGGCAAATATTGGGCACCATTCACTATATTTTGCCTCTTTTGGCAAAGAAACACATGCATTTGAGCCCCTTGGCGTTCTTGCAAAAGAAATCGCCAGAAAAAAGCAGAAGAACAACCTTAAACTGATTCATATTCATGAAATAGCCCTGGGCGAAAAAAATCAAACGATGGAATTTTTTCCCCCATCATCTAACAATACAGGTACAGGCTCATTCGTTAATGTAAACTTTAACACAAAACCAATTCTAATTAAGGTTTTCAATGGTGATCAATATATTGCACAAAAAAAAATTGGAGACATCGGATTAATAAAAATCGACGTTGAAGGTTTTGAGATCCAAGTATTAAAAGGCTTAAAACAGACTCTCTCAGCAAACCGACCAATAGTCTTTTTTGAATGGTCGCAAGAAAACAGTTCGGCTTTGAAAGAACAGTCGAAAATAGAAAAAGCAGCTGGTCTTTTCCCGGAAAATTATAAGTTCTACAGTTTTTTCCCGGCAAAACCTTACCTTGCCATCTTTTCTAATCAATTACCCAGATTAATAAAACTCGGGAGTCATCTCGTTGATGGTAACCTTGTTGCTATGCCAGGAGAGTTGGCTGAATTCCTTAGAACAAAGTGAAAAACGGCTTTAAGAGCTCACAAAGGTAAGTGTTTCATGAAAAGAATAAGAATTTCAGTCATCGGCAAGCTTTTCATCAACCAGATAAAAACCAGAGTCAACCCCAGATGCCTCGTTAAACTGAGTATTATTGTTTTCAGTAAAGACAGGCCTTTACAGCTAGATGGTCTTCTACGTTCTATGAAGAGGCACCTTGCAGGCAATTTCTCATGTTCAATACTTTGGAAAGCCACCAGTAAAGAAATGGCAGCAGCCTACCGGGAAGTCTTTGAAACCCACGCACAAAATCTGAGAGAGTGCTGTGAAGAAAACGATTTTCGTCGGAACCTTTTCAGTATGATCAGCAAAACTGATTCTGATTCTTTTTTGACTTTTCTCGTCGACGACATTCTTTTCATAAATCCTTTTGATATTAGTTGGCTAAGGGGAATAAACCCCTTTAATGCTATTCCCAGTTTAAGACTTTCTCCGGAGATAAGTTTTTGCCAGCCAGGCTCTATCGAAACACCTCCCCCATCTTTTCAGACTATTACAAGCTCCCACTGGTTAAAATTCTCATGGCTAAAATCAAAGGGTGACTGGGCAATGCCTCTTTCGGTGGATGGAAATATCTTTAGCCGAGATGATATTATGGCCTTATGTGAAAAAATTGTTTTCAGTGCCCCCAACACATTTGAGCAGGCCATGGGACCATACCGTTTTTTGTTTAAGCATAGAAGTGGCATGTGTCTAAAAAGGCCTGTAATCAGAAATTTTGCCTTCAACCGGGTTCAAACCGAAATTTTTGATTTTCCCTGCGGTGAAATCTCATCAGAAAAATTTTTACAACTCTGGCAAAACGGCATGCAGCTCGACATCGACCATCTGGCAAAAGTTTCAGCACGAAGTTGTCATGTAATCTGTGAACCTTACTTAACTAAGCGAAATATTGGGTGATATACTGCAAACCGCAGCAAAGCCGGGATCCATCCATCTATCTATTGTTCCGTTATTCTCAATCTGGTAGTCTGAATGCAAAATTGCCTGAAATGAGGTTAGCCAATGAAAACCAAAGTTTTCGACTTAAGAGCCTGGCACTGGAAAGCGAGACAGCTGTTCGTAAGAATTATGGCAAGCTTATTGCCTTCCGGTTGGGTATATAGACTTCGAAATGGTATTAAATTCGTTGCGCTCATCGATGACAATTTTTCACAACTGATATTTGTCTGCCGCGGCCATGAAAAAACGGAAATGAACTGGTGCGCCAGCATCATAAACGATGGCGATCAAATTATTGATTGTGGAGCCAATATAGGCTATTTTTCACTGGTTCTGGCCCAGAGGTTTCCGAACGCTGTTTTTCATGCAATTGAGGCTTCAGCCAGGGAAATTGACAAGCTTAAGCGGATTAAGAGCCGGTTGCGAATAAATAACGTAATCTGCCATGAGGCGATGCTCTCCTCTGAATTGGATGCCAGGTTTTTGCTAAAAAGCCAACCCGGAAAAGAGCCATGGCAATACCCTGTTATCGCTGAATCGGGTGATGGAATCATTTCAACAACCCTTGATTTTCTTGTGAAACAGCAGAATATTCGACCTGCTTTAATAAAAATTGATGTGGAAGGTTTTGAGGAAAGAGTTTTAAAAGGTGCTGTCGAGACAATTCAAAAATATAGACCCCATATGATGATCGAATGCAACGAAAAAGCCCTGCAACGTTCGGGCACCAGTATTTCAAGGCTCACCTCATTTCTGACAGTGATTGGATATAGATGTAAGATACTGGATTCCTTTGACGGTCTTGGCCAAAATGGCGAGACGGTGAACGAAAACACCGCCAGCAAAGACTTCAACATGGCTGCTTTCCCGATGCCTTAAAAAAATCACCACAAACCACAAAAGGCTATTAGCCCCGGAAAAGTTTGAGTGCGTTCAAAATTCTTTCGGCGTAGCCAGCCCAGGTGTATTCAACGGCCTTTTTGTGTGCGGCAAGCCCCATTTCAGGAATTAGTCTACGATTATCGGCAAACCAGGCTAATTTTTCAGCAAGCTTTTCTGGTGCCCTGACTGGAACGAGAAAACCGGTTTTGCCCTCTTCAACCAGGTCCTCTCCGCCGGTGTTGGGGGTGATAATTATAGGCAGGCCGCAGGCCATTGCCTCCTGCTGTACCAGTGCCCTGCCTTCAACAAGCGAAGCCAGCACAAAAACATCGCAGGCTTGCATTAATTCAAGAACTTCAGCATGAGGCCGTGGGGATTCGTAGATGAAGTCGGGGTATTCTTTTCTATAAAACTCAGAAGACAGGACGGGAGACCCCATTACCACCAGCTGAACATCCTTTCGGTTCAGAATCTTCATCGCTGCAAACACATCAGCCAGGCCTTTTCTCTGGGTCATTGAGCCGGCAAACAATACCCTGAGTGGTCTATCAAAGCTTTTAAATTCTGTTCTTTCTCTAAAAAGACCGACTAATGGCGTTCCGAAGGCTGATCTGACAATTTGTTTTCTTTTTCGAGCCCATTCTGGCAGGCTATTTTCGACAAAACTGCTTGGTACCACGACAGTATCGGCGAGTTCCAGTTCTCTTGTTTTTCTTGCGAGTTTTTTCTGCGAATCCAGACGACCAGGCATGGTAGATGCCCATTGCGGCAAACGAATTGCCTCTTCGTCATAAATTTTTTGTGCTAATTCCCAATAGGCGATAGGCAAATCGTAAACAGTAGCAATTCCCATTTTTCTTGCGCAGGCAAATGTTTTCAAAGCACCGTCTTCGTAGGAATACACAGCATCAATTTTTTCTTGAAGATTTTTCAATCTACCGGCAACAAATGAATCAAGACTTCGATAAACAGCATCGACAGAGAAAATACCTTCTGCCCGGCAGCAAAACTTGTCGCAACCCAGTTTTCGAGACAATTGGCGCCCAATCTCGATGAAGGGGAATATTTTCAGCAAAGAAAACCATGAATCTGGAAAAGTGCGCCGACTAATTTCTTTTTGCAATCGAACCGGCAAAAACCCAAAAAATGGGCGGTTTTTAAAAGCCAGTGTCGTTACAATCTCCTGACAAATTCCGGCCTGAATCATGCCTTCAACAAGGTGAAAAAAATTGGCATTGCTGGTGGGATGAGAAACCAGAATTTTCATGAACAATTTCCTGAACGCAAAGACTGAGAACTGTTTATCGATTGGTAAATTTCGGCAATCTTGTCTGCTGTTTTTTCCCAGGTAAAAGATTTAGCCCTGTTCAAACCTTTCTCAACAAGAGTGTCACGTAAATCTGTATTGGTTAATACCTTATAAACTGACTGGGCCAAACCTTCAACGTCATCAGGAGAATTCATTATCCCGGCACTCCCAACAACTTCAGGAAGAGAAGCTACATTTGAAGTCACCACCGGTATGCCGCAGGCCATCGCTTCAAGTGGAGGCCAGCCAAAACCTTCATACCAACTCGGAAACAACAAACAATCGACGCTGTTATACATGTCTACGACACGCTTCTGCGCCAATGGGCCTATTGTTATCTGACAATCTTCAAGTCCATGTTCTCTTATCAATGAGTTCCATTTGCTTGAACTAGCACCAAATCGAACAACAAACACAGGTTTTTTGCATAACTCACGAAGACGGCTGATTACTTTCAGCGAGGTTTCATGGTTTTTATAGGCCTGAACACCTGAAACAAGAACATAGTGATTTTTTCCGCCCGGGAAATTAAAGCTTCTACGACATTCTTCACGTTGGAGGAGGGAGTAAGAGCACAACTGTTTATCCAGACCATTGTAATCAACCTGTATTTTTGCCGGATCACAGCCGAGATACCTGACCAAATCGTTTCGGGTATTCTCGCTGACAGCAATAATTCTTGCCACACGTCGCAAAAACGAAAGTGAAAACCTTACCAGAAAGGGTGGCCAAAAAAAATCAAGCCCTTTAATAAGCTTTTTGTGTGCAAGCAAAGGGATAAGGTCGTGAACGGTAACAACCGTTTTTTCAGGTTCAAGGCTCGGCAGCAGGTGAGTATAACCATGGTCAACAATATGAAAAATGTCAGCCTGCAATTTGCGAACCTGGTAAGGGTAAATAATGAACCTTGCCATTCTCAGTTTCATTATTTGAGAGATTGGCAAATATTGCAGCCAAACAGGAAAAACAGGCAAAAATGCAGATGCGGATTGAAAGCCCGAGCGGTCAACCAAACCAGAAAGAATACGACTGGCATAGCGTTCCATGCTTACCCGCCCATCTTCCTGATAATCGCAAAGCAGCAGTGGCTTTATCTGTTTTATTTCGCTCATATAGTATTAACTTATCATCATTAAACCTGAATTCCAAAAATTTTTATCCTTTTCAGTTCGCCGGCCAGCGGGTCTATTATTTTGATATCTTTGGCCATCGAAAGTATAATAGAATCATTCATCCCTTCGTTCAGAAGGCAACAAACAATATCTCAAAGCAATTTTGCCAGATTTTCAGGAGAACTCATGCGTATCGCCTGTTCCTTATTTGAAAAGCATTTTCATTATGGCCTGGCAATTTTATTAAATTCGCTGTTTCATGCTGGCTTCAAAGGCAAATTCATTGCAGGCTACCGGGGTAGTTTACCTTTCTGGATAAAGAAACTTCAGCCTGGAGCAAAGAAGGATTCCTACTTTTTGAGCGAAAATTTTACCCTGGAATTCATGAATCTCGAAACCCCCTACCACTTCACCCATTTCAAACCCAGTTTTTTCAATAAAATTCTTGAAGAGGAAACAGCCGAAAGCCTTTTCTATTTTGATCCTGACATTATTCTGAAAGCTCACTGGGCATTCATGACCGACTGGGTAAGCAATGGAATTGCGGTTTGTCAGGATGTAAATAGCTGTATGCCATCTAACCACCCGATAAAATGCTCATGGAAAAATACTGCCCTGAAAATGGGATTAAAAATCAATCGTGAGTCTGACTTTTTTTATAACGGCGGCTTCGTTGCCCTGAACTCTTCACAAAAGGATTTTTTCCAACTATGGGAAAAACTAATCAAAACCGTGTGGACAGAAGACGAATTGAAATTTTTCTCCCCTCCCTCGCGGGCCAGCCGATTGAATTCATTCTGTATTGCTGATCAGGATGCTCTTAATCTTGCGTTGATGATAACCGAACATCCAATCTCAACAATAGGCCCGGAGGCTATGGACTTCATCCATGGAGGAAAAATAATGAGTCATGCAATTGGCCAGGCCAAACCATGGACTAAAAACTTTTTTCTTGCGGCAATAAACGGAGCCCCACCAACAAAGGCCGACAAACTTTTCTGGGAATTTGCAGGAAAGGGACCAATAAAGCCTTTCAGCCAAAACCAGATCAGAAAGAAGAAGCTCGACCTGTTAGCAGGCAAGATTATCGGAAGGTTTATCAGAAGAACATGACAGGCTTTTCTGAAGAAAGATCATGAATATTCGCAGGGTAACTGACTGGTTAAAGCACCTTTCAGTGTTCGCCGTTTTTCAGGCAATGATCCAACTGACAGGTTTATTTACCGGCCTGATTCTGGTCAGATTTCTTTCGAGAGAAGAATATGCCTTTTACACGATTGCCTTCTCGATGCAAAGCACGTTCAGCATTCTTGCTAATTTAGGTGTCGGCAGTGCAGTCATGGCGATTGCCAGCAGAATTCTTCAAGACAAAAAGGAACTCGGCAGGCTGATGTATACCGGTTTTTTCTATCGGCGCAAGCTAGCTTTCTATGCCACCCTTTTGGTTGCCCCGATCATGGCATGGTTGTTATTGAAAAATGGAGCTTCAGCCCTCTATGCAACTCTTCTGGTTTTAATTGTTCTTGCAGACCTTCATTTCAACCTGGCAGTAGAATACTACCTCGTCATTTTGCGCCTGTTCAAGCAGGTAATCATCGTTCAAAAAATCGAACTCAAAACCAGACTTCTGCGTCTTCTGATGATTATGAGCGGCTATTTTGTTTATTTAAACGCACTCATCGGGATTTTAACAACGTTCGGTTCTTCGGTTATCAGACACATGAAATTGTCAAAAGAATTATCAAGGGAAATAGCTATCGAAGGGCCTTTGAACGAATCGTATCAGAAAGAAATTGTTGAAACATTGAAACGTCTTGCCCCAAATTCCATTTTTTATACAATCCAGGGGCAGCTTACTATCTGGTTGATATCTATTTTCGGTAACACCTCTGGAGTAGCAGAAATAGGTGCCCTCGGAAGATTTGCCATAATTTTCGGATTCATTGGAGAATTAACCACAAATTACATTGTTCCGGGTTTCGCGAGAATTCATCAGCGAGTTGTTTTTTTCAGGCGCTTTTGCCAGGTTGTTTCGATTTTCATTTTCTGGTCAGGATGCGCATTGTCTATCTCGTATCTCTATCCCGAGAAGATTTTATGGATATTAGGAGAAAAATATACTCACCTTCAACATGAGCTTACCCTTATTTTGTTCAGTTCAATTCTGCATTCCTTTGGCGGGATGTTATGGTCAATCATGCTGGGTAAAGCATGGGTAAAGCATGTCTGGATAAATATCCCAGCTATTCTCTTTCTTCAGTTGGCTTATGTCTGCTATTTTGATATAACAAGCCTGAACGGGGCAATCTGGATCGGTATTATTGCGGCAATTCCAGGAATAATCATCCCTCTTTTCAGCCTGCCTGGAGGACTAAAAACACTTGATGATGATGGCTCCAATGCATAGAATTCCCGATACAAAAATTCAATTAGAAAAAGGCAATAGAAAGAACCTTCTATTCATTGCCCCGGATTCCCTCCCTCCAGGCATCAGCAGGGCTTTTTGGCTGGCACACGGCCTGGCAAGGCATTTCAATGTTTATTACGTTCAATGGGCCGACTCGCGAAAACATGCATGGGCAAGCGATTGCACCAGCAAATCCAGAAACAGGGTTTTCATCTCGGCACAAACCTTTTTCAATTCTCTTTTTACCCGAATG
>JAQUZA010000141.1 GCA_028691595.1 Candidatus Rifleibacteriota bacterium | reverse complement strand
GAAAATTGAACAGGTGGTGGCTGGCAAGTTTTAATTCTTCGGGGGTGGGGCAGGCTGTGCCAATATACATTTCGTTGTAAATTTGTCTTGAGTCGCAGTTGACAATTTCACAAGCGAACTCCCGGGCGATATCAAGAGCCAGAGCTGTTTTGCCTGATGCGGTTGGCCCTAAAACTGCCAGAACAGGTTTTTTGTTTGACTGAATGCTCATTTATTGAGTCCTGTATAATAAATGTCGGTTTTAAGGTGTAACAAAGAATCATTAAACTGCCTTGATTCTGCAGTTATCAATAAAAACGGCTCCCAACTTTCTTGAAGCGTTTCCAGAAACTGTGCTCATCCGGTGAGAGTATATGCATTCCGGCTGTTCGCAAGCATGATCAGGTTCGCAGAAAGCCGGTTTCGATCTGGCGGGTAGTCAGTCTGATGACTATCGGGCGGCCGTGCGGGCACGTGAAGGGATTCTCGGTTTTGAGCAGCTGCTCAAGAAGGCTGCTCCATTCTGAGTCGGTGAGCGGATCGCCCGCTTTTACGGCAGCCTTGCAGGCCATCATTTTGAGCAGATCAGTTTTTATCTCAGAGATAGAGCGGCTTTCCCAGCCGTTGAGAACTTCTGAGAGCACATTCTGAATTGATTCACTATCTGAGGTTTTCTTCTCAGAGACGGGCACGGCGGTAACATAAAACTGGTTGTCGTCTTCCTGATGAATTGAAAACCCGAGAGTTTTGAGCTGTGGCAGCTGTTCTTTGATTATCAGCCGTTCTGAAGGCAGCAGTTTGAGCGGCACCGGAAACAGCAGCGGCTGGGCAGTTACCGGAGTGTCTTTATAAGTATTGACGAACTGATCGAAAAGAATTCTTTCGTGAGCGGCATGCTGATCGATAATGAACAGGCCGTCGTCATCTTCGCCGAGAAGATAAGAATTCTTCAGCTGTGCCAGAATTTTGGGGCGATGCAGGGTAACTACCGGTGCAAAAGCAGTTGCGCCTGCTGGAATCTGCGGGGCCGAATGTGGTCCAAGCCTTTCCATTTCTGTGTCTTTAAGCTCATATAGCTTTGTTTCGCCTTTGCCAATGCCAGATTGAGCCGGAATCCCCGGCATACTGAAAGGGGGCGGCGGCGTAAAAATAGAACCGGCTGCTGGCCGCGACAGATCACCTGGACGGCTGTCGGCGCTTTCGTAGTCTGGCAGATCAGCTGTTTCTGGTTCGAACCTGGTTTGCTCAGCGGGCCTGACAGGCTCAGAAACCATGCGCAGTCCTGAGAGGCTTGATTGAATGGTTTCCCAGATTGTGGCAAAAACCCAGCGTTCATCTTTAAAGCGAATCTCGGTTTTTTGCGGATGCACGTTTACGTCGATAATTTCGGGTGGCACACGCAGGTCAAGAATGAGCACCGGGTAGCGGCCCCGCGGGAAAAAGGCACCACATGCCTTGTTAACTGCCTGAGTCAGTAATTTGGGCTTTACCACCCGGCGATTGACCAGGGTGGTCATGTATCTGGCTGCGGGGCGGGCCTGATTTGGCGGTGAAATATAGCCGCGCAGCGACATGCCGGTGCCGGCTATGGAAACCGGTTCTTTTAACTGCACCAGGCTGCGGGTGACTTCGGGGCCATAAACAGCAAGAATTGCGTCGATCAGATTGCCTGAACCGTTAGTGGCAGCAATCTGCACGTTATTTTTGCTGAATTTGAAGGCGATTTCGGGGTAACCCATCATGTAATGGCAGACCACATCAGAAATCTGGGCCATTTCTGCCTGAATGCTTTTGAGAAACTTGCGGCGCGCCGGCACATTATAAAACAGATTTTTGACCTGAATGCGCGTGCCTTTTGGAAAAGAGTCTGAGTCGACGCTGACAATGCGCCCGCCGTCTATGGTTACGCGTGACCCGGTTTCTTCGCTTTCGTGGCGGGTCACCATCGAAACCCGGGCAACCGAAGCAATTGTAGGCAGAGCTTCGCCGCGGAAACCGAGTGAAATTACGTGCTCAAGTTCAGAGTCGTCAATGATTTTGCTGGTTGCGTGTGGCGTAAAGGCCAGAACCGCATCCTGACGGCACATGCCTTCACCATTGTCGGTGATTTCGATCAGTTTCTGGCCGCCGTCTTTGATCTCTATCTCGATGCGGGTTGCGCGGGCATCGATGGAATTTTCGATGAGTTCTTTGACCACTGATGCCGGCCGTTCAACCACTTCTCCGGCGGCAATCCGGCATATAATGTCGTCCGGGAGAACTTTTATCTTTGCGTTCTGCATACTGTTTCCTTAAAAATTATGCGGGCCACCCATATCCCAGTTTGCGACTGCATTAACTTCGAGACTTTTGGCCGGCGCTTCTTTAGCGGTAAAGAAACCATGGGCAGCGATCATTGCAGCGTTGTCGGTACAAAGGTGTATTCCCGGCAGCAGAAGCTCGGCATGGTTGCGATCTGCTACCTTCTGCATGTGCTTGCGCAGCACCTGGTTTGCCGCCACCCCTCCAGCCATCGCCAGTCGTTTTGCTCCCGTCTCCTTGAGGGCCATTTCAACCTTCTCTTCGAAGGTTTCAGCAACGGCAAACTGTAGACTGGCACAGAGATCGGCCATGTCAAGACTTTCGCCTTCCTGCTCAACAATGCGCATGACGGCGGTTTTGAGACCGCTGAAACTGAACACATAGCCTTTGCCTGCCATGGGGCGCGGCAGACGATAGCGCGTTCTGTTGCCGTTTTCGCCGGATTTTTGAATCACCGGGCCACCCGGATAACCAAGATTCAGGTGTCTTGCGACCTTATCAAACAGTTCGCCCGGCGCGTCATCGAGAGTTTGCGCCAGACACCTGAATTCGCGTGGCCCGGTTACATAGACCAGATTCGAATGCCCCCCTGATACGATCAGCCCGAGAAAGGGGTATTCGGGGCACCGCCCGACTGCCAGAAATGATGCCGTCAGATGTGCCTCGATATGATTCACCGGAATAAGAGGAACATTCAGTTGCCAGGCAAGGGCTTTGGCAGTACTCAGGCCGATCAGAAGAGGGCCAAGAAGCCCGGGCCCGGCGGTAACTGCTATCTGATCTATTGCAGAAAAACCCAGGCCGGCAGCTTCCATCGCTTCATTCAGAAGGGGCAGAATGGCTTCAAGATGCTTGCGTGAGGCCACTTCGGGCACTACGCCGCCAAAACGCCGGTGAATTTCGATTTGAGAAGATACCAGACTCGAAAGTACCTCGACACCATCTTTTACAAGCGCAACCGAGGTGTCATCACATGAAGATTCGATTCCCAGGGTTATCATGTTGCTTCCTTGAATTTGCGTTCAGCCTGCGACGGAATTACGTACATGGGCAGAATGTTGAGTATTTCTTGTAAACCATTCGCTGTTGCAGGTTTACCCGAAATGATCAGCTGGTGCAGAGCAATGGGGTCGGGAGTTAATTCAATGATGCCTGCAGAATTAAACCTGATACCGTAGGTGTCTGCTTCTTTGCCCGTTTCTGAGCGCTCTATCAGCTCTGGTTGACTGTGGGCGACAGAGGGCAGTTCTGCTCTGACTTCAAATGCTTTGTCGATAAGGGTTGGCATTACCAGCCTCACCGGGCCTGTCTTGCCCTGATTTGCAAGTGTCTGCAGAGACCATTCAAAAAGGTTTATGCCCGCAAGCGGCTTGCCCGTAAGCATGGCCGATGTGCGCAAAAAAGCTCCGGCGACCCGCAGACCGGTGAGGCTTCCCGGGCCGGTGCAGACGGCAAGAAGGTCAAGATCTTTGAATGCAAGGCCCGCAGTTTGTAGAATTTCATCGCAGATACAGGTGATTTTTGCGGCAAAATTTCGGTCTGTGGCAAAGGTTTTCTGTTTAAACTCTTTTTCGTTGCCAACCTGGGTATAGGTTGAATTTTCTGATGCGTCAATAAACAGATATTTCATGCCTGACCGTCCTTCCATTGCCAGCTGATCTGCCGGTGATTTTCATGATCATCATCATAACAGGCAATTCTTACTTCGAGATGTGGCAGTTGATCAAGTTCAGCAACGCGTTCAGCCCATTCGATCAGGCAGGGCTGACCGGCCTTGAGAATGTCAAAAAGACCGATATCCACAACCTCTTCGAAACAATTGACCCGGTAAAGGTCGAGATGAAACATGCTGTTGCCTTCAGCCCGGTATTCGTTCATCAATGTGTAAGATGGGCTGGAAACATTGCTGCTGATACCAAGGCCAGCGGCAAACCCTCTGGCAAAAAGTGTCTTGCCAGCGCCAAGAGAACCGTGTAGCAGCACCAGAGCCCTGGGAAAACTTTTGGCAAGCTGCCCGGCGATCTCGAGTGTCTGCTCAGGAGACAGGCTATTTATAGGGTTTGAAGGGTTCATCAGTCTCTAAGTTCGGTTGCCAGAACGATGTCGCGGTTAATGCAGGCCAGGCATGACAGCAGTTTGTCACGCAGGCTCATTTCTTTAACCGCATCTCGAATTTGCCTGAGCAGGTCTATAACCTGTCTGAACGCTCTGATCAGGTCGCCTTCAGGGATTTCGGTCATTGACATTATTTCTTCAAAGGCAGCCCCTTCGCTCCAGGCAATCATCAGATGACAGATGCGTGTTTCGAGAGGTTTGATAAAGGGGTGCTGGCGCGCCAGGCTGTTGATAAAGCCCCTGGCACTTTTTATCTTCTCGGGTAATTTGGCCGGCGGTCGAGCCTGTTCGCCGTTGGCTGCCCGGCGGCGGTGCTCATAAATCAGAGAGAGGCAGAGGGCGTTAAGTTCATGCTCGTTGCATTCATGAAAATAACCATGGAAATAAAGCTCAGTAACAGCGATTTCTTCGGTATGAATACGGCTCGCGAGTTCACCACGAGGCAGCAGACCTTTATCGTCAATATAGCCAAGCCGGCGCAGCAGTTCGAGCTTGCGTTCGTAGAGCGGCAGTTGCAGTTCGCCCTGTTCTTCGAGCAGACCACGCCAGTAATTCAGCTTTTTTTCGAGCCGGGCGGCCTGAAAATAGCGAGAGATACATTTGCTGCGGCTATGGCAGTTGCCACAGATAAAATTCTTTTCCTGAGCCTGCAGTTCCTGATACGAGTCAGAAAACTTTTTTTCGACCTCGGCCTGGAAAACCCGGTTCTTGCGGCCGCGCATCCCAAAACGAATTTCGTCCATCTGGCGGTGCATGGTCTCTTCGAGTTGTTCTTTTTTGCGGTAGAAAACCATGTAGTCGCTGAAATCATTTTTCTTTTCGGGGCAGCGTGGCTCAACTCTTTCGATTTCGATGCGTATCTTTGCGACCTTGTCGGTGAGTTCAGGGAGGTTTTTGTTAGCCTGAAACTGAGCGAAATTGCGCTTCAGAATCATGCGCACCTCTTCGCTTTTGTGCCCGTCGTAGAGATTGAGAACACTGTTGAAAGAAAGGTCGAACTGGCTTTCGAGGTTTTCGATGTCGCCATATACAAGGTTCTGCAATTCTTCAAATGAAAGGTCTCGCGGAATATGTGGCACAACGACCCAGCCGGTCGTGTCTATGCCGCGTCGCCCGGCACGGCCCGAAATCTGGGTGAATTCAAGGGCCCGCATCGGCCTGAAAGTGCGGCCGTCATACTTTTTGAGAGCATCGTAAGCAACGCTGCGGGCTGGCATATTAACACCAACCGCAAAGGTTTCGGTTACGAACAATACTCTGAGAGTGCGCTCGGCAAAAAGTATTTCGACCAACTCTTTGAGCTGGGGCAGCAGGCCGGCATGATGTCGACCAACCCCTCTTGAAAGCTCTTCTTTTAGATTCTGTGCCGTTTCGAGGTTATGAAGCTGGTATTTTTCGATGCAATTATCAACCATTTCTTCGATACGTTGCTTTTCGGCAGGTGAGGTAAAGTCCATTTTGCGGGCTGTGTCCTGGGCCAGCTTGTCAGCCAGAGCGCGTGAAAAAACAAAATAGAGAAGCGGCAGTCGATCCTGCTGCTTCAACTGCTTGATAATGTCAAAGTGCCTGAATTCGCCTTCCTTTTTCTGGCGCCGGTCGCGTGGGCCCTCATTTTCAGCCGCATTGCCGCGAATCTTTTTGCGCAGATCCTTGAATGGCATAAGGCTCTTGTTATGGTAAAAAAGAAACGAGAGTGGCACAGCACGCTGATTGTGGCTGATGACTTTAACGCGGTGATCGATAACAGATTCTATCCAGCGCGCCAGTTCGTCACAGTTCGGTATAGTGGCCGAAAGAGCCAGAAAACGCACGGTTTTGGGCGAGAAGATTATTGATTCTTCCCAGACGGTGCCACGTTCAATATCGCCAAGATAGTGAATTTCGTCAAAAATGACGTAAGCAACATCAGCTATAGCTTCGGGGTCTTCGATTGCCATGTTGCGATAAACTTCGGTGGTGACAATCAGAGCCTGTGCGTCACGGTTGATGACGACATCGCCGGTAAGAATGCCAACCTTATCGCCATAAAGACGCGAGAAATCGCGGTATTTCTGGTTTGAAAGGGCTTTGATCGGCGAGGTATAAATTATTCGCTGGTTGGTTTTAAGTATTTTTTCGATAAGGTATTCGGCCACCAGGGTTTTGCCTGACCCGGTCGGGGCTGACAAAACCAGTGAATGGCCGTTCTCGATCTCGGTAATTGCCTGTATCTGAAACTCATCGAGAATATAGTCACGGTATTTGACATTTAATTCCATAATTTATGCTTTATTCTTCCCTTGTCTGAAGTGGTGCCAACCTGCATTGTCTTTGAACGTCACATTATAACCCCTTAACCCTGCAGGCCGCAAGAACTATACAAAAGAGCCGGGGCAGGCGCACTTAAACACTCTATCTCTACAATTAGACCGGATTCCGGCTTTCACTGCTTCGGAGTGCTGGCGCGGGAACGACGGAAAATCATGCAATTCAGCTGTGACAGAGCACTACAAAGATCACAGGCAAAATTTTGTGACCGACTTCGCAGATGTTGACTTCTGCAAACCCCTGCTCAGGCCCGGTTAAATGCGTTGTTACTCAGAAACTGCCTGGCGGGTTTCGGTATCGTAGGTTATTTTCTGGCCTTTTAGAATTCGGGGTTCAATTTTGTTGGTTTTTTTATTGAGTTCCTGGGTCTCGAGAACGGCATTGCCGCTGAGAATGGCAAGCGACCTCTCTTTGAGGTAATCGAGGCGGTTGCCATGCCCGTAACGACTTTCATCTCTCACTTTTACGTTGCCGCTGAAAATCATGCGTTTGCTGTCACGAAACCCGAGCATGTCGTCAGCGGTAATTACTGTCCAGGTGTAGGTTGCGAGATCCCATGAGCGCTCCTCGATACGAAGGTGCACGCTGTCAGAAGCGCTGAATATTCCCTGGTCGCTGTCGAAGAAGATATTGCGGGCCTCGAGGTTCATTTCGCGAATCACCTTCTGTTCTGGTATGGCCTCGCGTCGATAGAGCTTAGGGGTAAGGCTGGCGAGCATCCATCGCGGAGAACTGTTCACCAGAGCCCGATTGCAGGTTAGAATGTCGCCGGCCCGCGTGGCTTTCACGTTTCCCTCGAGAATAGCCTTACCGTCGCGCACGGTCATGGTGTTGGCGGTGATGACAATGTCCGGGGCCGTTTCCGGAATATAAAAAGTGTCAGAGGCCGGTATGAAATCATCGGCC
>JAQUZA010000140.1 GCA_028691595.1 Candidatus Rifleibacteriota bacterium | reverse complement strand
ATGTCTGCGGTTATCATCTGAACTCAATCAATTCAATCCGGGTTCGGCCCCAGGCGATTTATCGTCGCCTTCTTGGACTTCTGAACTTTTCACCAGGCTACCTGTAAGAGTTACACCTCCTTTTTTGACACCTGAGTAAAAAATGTACAGTCTCCAATGTGGAGAAAGAATATCAACATCGTTGGCCATTGTCAAGGAAAAAACTTCATTTCGCGTTTTCCCGTTTCCATATCGACATCGCCGGGCTTCAATATAAAGCCTTTCGTTCTCAGTATTTTCCCCAAACAAAATTTATCTGGTCTTATTCTACGAGTATCTGTGTTAATCCGAGAGAGAAATTCTTTCCCGTGATAAGAAAACCCGCCAGGCTTGCGCCTGGCGGGTTAATTCCGTATCCGTGTCGCTGATCAGAGGATCAGCATCTGTGGATTAGAAGCGGCTGTAGATTTCAGCCCAGAGCATATCATAGTCGAAGTCACGCTGACCATTCGGAATGAAAGCGCTGCCACCGATACCACGGCCAGCAGAACCACCACGGGTGTTCTTCAGAGCATCACCCAGGAATTCGAAGTTAGTGTAACCAACTTTGATTCTGGTGTTTTCAGCAAGCTGATAGCGATATTCGAAGGTAAGAACCATAGCTTCTGCATCGTCGATACCGAAGTTATTCCAGCGGTCATAAGCAGTGCTGATTTTGTTAACGGTCTTAACACCAGCAGTGGTGGCATCACCAGTAACCTGATATCTGGTAAGATCGTTAGTAACGGTGTCATCCATTTCGTTCAGGAAGTCGCCGGCCAGTCTGAAATAATGTTTGCTGTCTCTCGGGCGATATTCAGCCTGGAGCTTGAGGTCGGTCATATTCAGCAGACCATTGTTGAAATACTGGTTACCACGGGCGATATCTTCGTAAGGAGTTTCGATACCATCCTGATATCTCATGTCGTTATTGAGGGCAAGAGCACCAACTGATTCGTCATCAGCAAAGGTGAAAGCGAGCTTGGCAGCCCATTCTTTTTTGCTGTCCCATTTTACTGCTACATGACCCATCCAACCCTGCATTTCGGGGTTGATCCAAGTAGTAGCAGCAGTGTTATGAATGTCTACTTCATAGCTGGTGTAAGCAAAACCAAGGTCATAGTCCCAGTGACCGTTGTTGCCGATGGGGCCTTTTGAACCGAATTCTACGTCCCAGCGACTATCACTGGACTGGTTAGCCAATGCAACAGTAGAAGCATTGCCAAGCTGCAAAAATGGATAAAGTGCTGTAGGAAAAGCCTTATTAAGGGTCATATAGTTCGGTTCATCCTGCATGTAGATGCCCATATACAGGTCGTGATCACGATACTTGGTGCCAAGGTTGAGGTTCCATACCTGGCGGAAATCTACACCAAGAATACCATCATCTTTGTAACTACCGATGTGGCGGTCATAGATGGTCTGGAAGGTTACGTCGATGTCGCCAGAGCGCTTGGTGTAGCGAACGGCATCAGCATAAGCGTTCAGAAGAAGAGCATGACCATGGGTGTAGAAGTTGCGACCGAAAGTGAAGTCGCCACCGAAGCGGAACATGTCTTTGATGTGCAGATAAGCAAGATCAACAGTGTTGTCAGTAGTAGTAGTTGCACCGATACCGTTGCGGCCAAAGGCACCCTGCTGAGCAGACTGAGCACCGTTAACATCGTCAACATTTTTGGCGAATACTGACCAGCGAGCTACGGCAGTAATATTTTCGTCGATGTTGGCTTTGAACTGGAAGCGGATCTGGCTTTCAGTCAAAGAATTGTTGGAGTTACCAGCGCGACCGTTCCAGAGAGCATTAGCGGTAGCGTCGTTGGCCCAGTCATTCTGATGGTTCAGGTTGGTGTGTCTAACAAGCATGTCGCCTGAAAGCTTAACTTTTTCCATGCCACCTTTGGCCATGTAATCTTTGATGCCTTCTACGTCTTTTTTGAGCATAGAAACATCTTCTTTTACAACCTGCATGTCGTCTTCGAGAGCGGTAACTTTAACACCGAGGAGTGCGAGTTCGTCTGCGAATTCAACAGTCAGTTTTTCGAGGGTCTGGAGGTCAGCTTTGGTTACCAGGTTGGTACCGATGCCTGATTCGAGCATCTGTTCAACGTTGGCGAGCATTTTGGCAGTTACCATGGCGAGAGCATAGCGGGTAACAGTCTGGTTGCCTTTGTAGCGACCATCAGGATAACCCTGAAGAATGCCATTAGCGGCGAGTTTGTTTACTGCATCATATGCCCAGTGTGAAAATGGGACATCAGAAAAAGGATTAGCACTTGCTACTACGGTTGAAAGAACCATAACAGCTACGAGAAGCATTGAAATACGTTTCATTAGTTTTCCCCTGTAGGTAAATTTTGGAAATATTACTGGGGCTTTTCCTGGGTTCGAATCTTCTCTGGCTATTCGATATTCCGCTGTCATTAATAGTGTCCTTGTTTCCTTTAACGTAGGCGGTTTCTCAAAATATCTTTCGTCGACTCTTATCAGGTCTTTCCCCCGGGTGCTTTACACCCCTGAGACTTCAGCGCATTCAACAGGCTACCTTCTAGAGAGACACCCCCTTTCTTAGACACCTGGCGAATACTAAATGCCAAAATCCTTAGTTCGAGACTATAGTTGCAGACGCAAAGTTTGTCAAGCATTTTTTTTAAAATTTTCTGACAATTTTGAATCGGCTGTTAATATAAAACCCATGAGCGAAATTTCAAAACCTGCTATACACCTCAAGCCACAACATATTGTAGTCGTAATCACCTCTAAAACCGCGACCAGACGGAATAGAAACCGGAGTAACCGATCTTCTGAAAGCCTCACCACTAAAATCGCACCTGACATACCCAACCCGAAGGCTGGTATTTTTTTGCAATCGATAGCGATATTCGCACGAAAGAATCTGCATTTCAGGATTTGCAACCCCAATATTGTTGAAGGTGTCATAAGGCGAGTTTGCAGCGACGAAACCAACAGGAATCGCCCCGTCAGAATTACCGGCAAGATGGTGACTCAAATCGTTGTAAACCTGGTCTTTGACTTCACGCAAAAAGTCGGCGGTCACCCGAAAAGAATGCCGCCCCCGGGGGTTATAATCTGCCTGCAGCTTCAAGTCACTCATGTTCTGAAGCCCGTATCTGAACCAGTTGTTGCCCCGGGCGATATCTTCATACGGCGCTTCAGCAGCATCACTGTATCTGCGATCGAGGTCGAGAGCGTAGGCTCCGGCAAATTCATCATTGGCAAAATTCCAGGCAAGCTTCAGGGAAAATGGCCCGCCAGGCTGCCAGTCGAGCGCAGCGTGCCCGGCCATTCCTCTTAGATCCACATCAAGCATGTTGCCGGCAGCTGGTTTTGCGATTTTTGCGCGATAATCAGTAAGTGCCACGGCGAGGTCGGCGGTTAAACAGGCGCTTTTTCCAAATTTTAAAGTACAACCCGTTTCAAAGTCGCGGCGCTGATCGTTCTTCTGCTCACCCGGGGCGGTTCCAGGGGTAAATGTCCCGGGGATTCTACGATTAACAAGGTTGGGGGAATCCTGGGCAAAAATATTCGCATAAAAATTTCCAGATCGTAATGAGCGACGATAACCAGCATTAAAAACCCCGCGAAAATCAACATCGGCAGCATCTTTATAAACACCCTTATGGCGATCATAGATATATTGCACATGAGCAGATGACCTTGAAGATTCACGGGAAAAGCGGAGCACATCAAAGTCAGCGTTGAGCAGTAACCCGTGACCTGACTGGCTGGTAATACGACCCAGAACCAGATCTTCACGCGAACCGAGGGCTTTTTTTATTTCGATATAGGCATTATCAACTACGAGATCGCCGTTTGAAACATTACCGATGCCATTCAGGCCATAAGCACCGCCGCGAACCGACTGAGGTGCAGAAAAAGATGTATCGCCACGATCAAACAACCTGAAACGTGAAAAAACGCTGATATCATCTGATAACCTGCTTTTGAAGCTGAGCCTTATCTGAGATTCGGTCAGAGTGTTATTGCTGTTGCCCGGCCGTGATGATCCGGAAAAAGCGTTAACAGCATGGTCGTCGCGATGCGTTTTAGCGGTGTGCCTCACAAGCCAGTCACCGGCCACTTTAACTTCAGTAGACGCTTTTCTTATGCTCGTTTCAGCGTTTTTGACTCTGGCGCGCAAAAGATCTATTTCTTCACGCAGCTGTTCTTTGCGGTTCTGGGCTATTTCGACGCGCAACCCCAGCAAAAAGAGTTCTTCAGAAAAATTATTTTTAAGGTAATCAATATTACTGATGTCTTGATCTGACAAGGCGACGCAGTCGGCAGTTATTGGCTCTTCAAGGCGGGCCAGGATGCGAAAAAACGACAGGGCAAGCTCATATCTGCTGATGCTTCGATCGCCGGCAAAAGTTTGTTGATCGACTCCTTTGATTATGCCCTTTGCAAAAAGAGTCTCAATTGCAGCACGAGCCGGATGCCCTGGCGGAACGTCGCTAAAAACCCCGGCCAGAAGCGGCTGCGCCCAGAGCAGCAGGAACATAACAATGGTTGCAATACCGCGCATCTGTTTCTTCGCCCATTTCTTTTTTTGACAGGCTAAGAGTACCCTCTTTCATTGTCAAGAAGGTTCTATAAAATGACGGGCTTAGAGGTTGAGGTCGCGGTGAATTTTTGAGGTTGAGATATGATCGTTGCTGATCTCTTTAAAAAGATACTCGGCAAAAGCGACGGAACGGTGTCTACCACCGGTACAGCCAATGGCGATCTGCAACCTTGTTTTAGGTTCACTTATAAACAACGGAATCTGGAACTCAATAAAATCCTTGAGTTTTTGAGCATATTGTTTAGCGGCATCTGAAGCAAAAACGTAATCGTAAACTTCTTTATTGATGCCTGTAAGCGTTTTAAGCTGGGCAATATAAAATGGGTTGGGCAAAAAACGAACGTCAAAAACAAGGTCACAATCAAGTGGTACACCGTGTTTGAAGCCGAAACTGACAAATACGACCGACATGGCGCGTGGCCCGACAAAACCCTGTGAAAATTTCCGAATTTCTTCCTGGAGTTCGCGGCCGTTCATGCTGGTGGTATCGATAATATAATCAGCCCGGTCACGGGTTGTCTCAAGCAGTGAACGTTCTTCGAGAATATCGTCAATTACCCGGCCACCACGATTTAGTGGATGTTTGCGCCGGGTTTCAGAGAATCTTCTGACCAGGGAGTCTTCTGAGGACTCAAGATAGAGAATGCGAACATCAACACCCATCTTTTTGACATCATCGATAGCTTCAAAAAGCTTGCGAAAAAAGCTGCCACCGCGGGCATCGATCACAACGGCAATTTTTGTCAGGCGGCCATTCGATTCAAGGCAAATCTGTATAAATTTTGGAAGCAGGGCTGGCGGCACGTTATCCATGCAGAAATACCCTGAGTCTTCAAAGAAATGTGAAGCCGTCGACTTGCCGGCCCCCGAGAGGCCGGTAATGATTATCAGTTGAAGTGGAGATGTCTGTTCCATGTTTTTAACCTATAACGTCGAGCACCAGGCCGCGAATATCATCGAGGCTGGCCAGCAGATTTATGGCTTTTCCTTCTGACAGGGCCTCGCGCGTTAACGAAGCAACTTCGCCCTCGGCGGTATTTACGGTCTGAAAAACCTTTTGTTCGCCATCCCGTTTTGCACCAAATTCTTCTTTAAGAGACAAAAATTCATTTTTTAAACGATTCAAAAACAGCTTAACCGACTCTTTGTAAGAATTCAACAGGCCCTCTTCAGGGTTTCTAAGAAACTTCTCACCCCGGGCCTTAACCTCATCGATAAGCTCTTTCATGGTGCCGTTAAAAATACCGAGTCGGGCTTCTTTGAAACTGGCGCGGAACTCACCGTTCTGGGCGGAACCACTCTGTGCAGGCTTATTTGCGCCGGCCCTGCCGCTTATCTTTGAATTGTCAATTTTTACAGCCATCAGTCAATTCCGCACAGTACCACTTTGTTGCGGCCGCCCCCCTTGGCTTTATACAAGGCGCTGGCGGCCTTCTGAATAAGCTGATCCTTGCTGTCGGCATTCAGCGGGAAACCCGCCCCGCCGATGGAAATCGAACATTTTACGGAGGGCTGCCCGGGCATGATCGACGGGAAATCAAAGTGGGCGACATCGCGGCGAATGCGCTCTGCAACTATCTTGGCATCAGCCTGAGTCGTTTCGGGCAGAATGATGGCGAACTCTTCACCACCGTAGCGGGCCGCGATATCAGTATTTCTGACGTTTTTACGCAAAATTTTGCTGACTTCCTTGAGGATGGCATCGCCCTGCTGGTGGCCGTAATTATCATTTATGGGCTTGAAGTGGTCGATGTCACACATTAACAGCGAGATGGTTGAATTGTAACGTCGGCTGCGGGCCACTTCTTCGTCGAGGCGCAACTGGAAATAGCGATGAACATATAGTTTAGTTATTGAATCGGTAATTGCCAGCGAATAAAGTCGGGCATTTTCGAAGGCAATAACTGCTTGTGAAGCTAGAGTTGCAAAGAATTCAAGGTCGTTTTCGGTGAACGGCTGGCCGTTGATCTTGGCACCGACCTTAATAACACCGTATAACTCACCTTCTTTGAGCATCGGAATATAAACGGCGAAGGGCAGATCACGATTAACAGTGGTATAAGCCTGGTAGCTGCGGCCAGATATTTCCTGGGCAAAAATAGGTTTTTTCTCTTTTTCCATGGTGGTCATTGCCCAGGCTTCGGCAGAGTCTTTTTTCAGAGCATCGACTTCTGCTTTGGTAATACCTTTGAAGGCCTTGACCTCAAGTTCGGGGCGCTCGTCTGAAAAGAGCATCAAGATGCCCTTATTTGCCCACACCGTTTCGAGAAACATATCTATCGATATGTTAATGAGCTCGTTAAGATCGAGAGTTGAGCTGAGAACCTTGCTCGACTGCTGCAGAGTCATCAGATTGAAAACCTTATGATCAAGTTCGTTCTTGGTCGTTTCAGAGTTTTCAAAGAGCATGGCATTGTTGATAGAGGTGCTGGCCAGGCCTACGACAGCCTGAATCATCTGAAAATCTCCGGGCAGCCAGTTTCCACCCTTTTTGTCTGTGAGCAGCAGCAGCCCGACAAAATGATCTTTAATGCGCATGGGAAACATCAGGCGGATGCGACGCATTTCGTCAGATTCAAATTCGGCAACCAGAAGGTTGATTTCCTGATCGTCTGGCTGCCAGTAGCCGTCATCAGAAAAAATGCGGGCCAGAATCTGATTGTCTGAATAGAACCTGAATTTGGCAAATAATTCGGGTGAAATGCCGATCAGGTCTTTGACGCTTACCAGGTCGGTCTTTTCGTTGTAGAGCATGACACCGGCCCCGCTCACACCAAGCCTGTCGGTAAAAATTGTTATAAAATTGCGTACAAGAGTATCGACATTCAGACTGCCGCCCATAGCCTGGCTCGCGTAATAGAGAGCAGACAAGGAATCAACCTTGAGTTCGAGTTCTTTATTGATCTCGCTGATCGTCTTCATGTAGTCTTCAATTGCGACCCGAGACTCGATCATACTGCCGACAATCTTGGTGAAACTGCCCTGAACTTCTTCGAGGTCACTCAGACGCAGATCTTCAAGACCTTCGGTTACATCGCCATCTGCGACTTTGTCGGCTATTTCGATAAAGGTCTGC
>JAQUZA010000139.1 GCA_028691595.1 Candidatus Rifleibacteriota bacterium | reverse complement strand
CGCTTGTAAAACCCGGCCAGCTTTTCGCGCGTAATATTCTCGAGGTTCTTCTGGTAACCAATAATGGGGTGCCGGTATGGATGCACCTTGAAGGCTTCTTCCATCAACAGCTGGACAACCCGGTTATTGGGGTTTTTGACTGAGCCGTTGATCTCTTCTATTACCGAACGGGTTTCGGTCTCGAGTGCACCGGCCTCGAGCGCACTGTTAAAAACTGCATCAGTCAGCAATTCAATCATTTTTTCGAGATAAACCGATGCCCCGGTCATCGAAATGCTGGTGTAGTCGTTGGCAGTAAAAGAAGAATGGCGTGACCCGGTCATCTTTATTTCATTTTCAAGTGCCGCGCCCGGGTAGCGCATTGAACCCCTGAATATAAGACGCTCAAGAAGATGGGCGTAGCCTTCTTCGCCGGGTTCCTCGTTCACAGAACCAACCTTCACCCAGAAATTTATCGATACCACCGGCGCAGCACGCATTGGCCTGACAAAAACATTCAAACCATTTTCGAGGGTGATAATCTGACCTGCTTCAATCTGCGCTGACAATGATGAGCACTGAGTCAGCAGCAGAAAAGCGAGCAACAATCTTAACAAAGCTTTCATTTCATGCTTTCTCCTGTTTTATCTGGGCCATATTTTACCACCTGCAGACGTTTACGCAAACTTAATTACCCAAAACAAATCAAACCCTTTTCACAAAGCAATCTTCATTTCAGATACTCTTGCTTCAGCACTGATTCAGGCAAAAATCATGGCATTAAAAAGCACGACTTCTGTCTGTGCATAAACCAGACAATGATATCTACCTTAATGAAAAGTGTCTTTTATGCCGATTAGTTCACAAAAGAATATAATCCTGGAGCGCAAACAGATGGCAAAAAACAATCGCTATTTTCTTCTTGGGGTCTTCATTGCAGCTTTTTTTCTGACAGTGATCGCCGGCAATCGCTTCTTTCAGGCAGTTTTTGCCGGCAGCGGTATGGGAAGCCTGCCCAGAGAGTTGAGACTGGGCGTAGAACTTGGCATCATCGGGCAGAACAAATGCACAACAGCAAACCTGAAGCGCACTATTTTACGCCGTGAATTTGCAGAAAAGCTTTCAACTGTTCTCGACCTGCTGGGGTTCAGCAACAATGATCTCAAACAGCTTGCTGCTGCAGGTATTATTTCAAATGCCGGTCTGCAAGCCCAGATGACCCGAAAAGATGCTGTCGAAATTATGGCAAGAACTGCCATGGCGCTCAAAGACGCCAGTATGATATCTTTTCCCGAAAACGAATGCCAGAATTTCAAAGATTACCGCGTTCCCGAAAAATACCGTGCTGCAGTTTCCTATCTGCAAAGAAAATATGTGGTTCGAGGCTTGCCAGATGGCAGCCTTGGCGGCTCAAGAAGGCTTTCACAGCGCGATGCAGTCTTCTTCACCTACCGGTTTTATGAAGCAGTTGCCGCTGATCTCATGGGCAGCAGAGAAAGCCAGGGTATCAGTTTTGTCGACATACCTCTCAGTCACCCTATCATGAAGTCAGTCAAAAACCTTACGGCCGCAGGTGCATTTGATAAAATCATTCTGCGTCCAAGCTTTGACGGAGATTCATTTATCAGCATCACCGATATGAACGAAATTCTTGGCGGAATTTTTGCCAGATCCGGCAAAGAAATTGACCTTACCAGAATGAAAGCCATTTTTGCACAGCAGGGCGCTTCTTCTTATGCCACCCGAAGACAACTGGCGCTGTTGCTTGAATACGTTCTCGACTCATTTGCTAAAGACAGGCTAAATGCTGCAAAAATCACTTATGTTGATATCAGCATTGAAAAACCAGAATTTGAATCGCTAGTTAAGCTTGCGGGCTGCGGACTTACCATGGGCTACGGTGATGGGCGTTTTGCTGGTGACGAAGCAATCACCTGGTTTGAAACCGTAAGTTTGCTAAATGAGGTTATAAAATATGCCTCTCTCGTCGAGCAACCGGCAACAGTTAAAACCCGGCTCGCGGTCAAATCTGATATCGAAGATCTCAAAACACTTTTGCGCGCCAAGCGTGAAAAAATACGCAAGATTCTCAAAGTATCGGCTGCAACAGGCTCATAATTGCTAATGAAGCAGCATCACAGCAAGTCTGCAAAGCTTCGGGAATCTTGCCGCAATCAGATCTGACTGAAAATAAGTCTCTCGCTGGTCATGCAGCTGATCACCAGCTCTTTGTGGCATGCCAGCGAAATAGACTCCGCCGCATATTTTGCTTCTGATGGGCTGACAGAGGCAAAAAGCTTTTCAACAGAAAAGCCGTTGTTATGCCTGACATAAACCTTCACCAGCCAAAGACTGGCATTCTTTGAGCACAAACATTCTGAGTCTCTCGTCAATTCAACATTCATAACTTCGTCGAAATGAAATGCCGTGATGCGAACACCAAGAATGCTCGACTCTTCAAGCTCAATCTTCTTTTGCATCTTGTCGAGTGAAACGGATTTTCGATAGGTTATCAGTACCAGACCAGCCAGCAAAAAAGCCGCTGCAACAAAAAGACAGAAGAGGCAGAAGGCAAAAAGGGTAAAAAACAGTTTTCCGGCAAGCAGTTGATAGATAATTCCAGAGCCTGCGATCATGAACAGTATACCAAGCACTGAACAGGCTCGCGAGGTTCTGAAGGTAATTATGTCCTGATCGAGGTCATGAACATTCATTACCTTAAAACTGCTCAATAATCCCATCTCTTGATTTCCCCGGATGACAAAATTGGTAATTGTTTTTAGGATGCTGCCGATAATAGCAAAAGATAAAGCCAATGGTCAACGGAATTTATCTCTCAAATTGGCGTACACTGCCGACTTCAGAGCAATAGAACCTCACGGGTGAAAATTTTTTTTACTGTACAGAAAAACCCCGGTGCTACTGCCCATGCACAATCTGTTTTTTGAGTTTTTTTTAAAGAATTTCAGGTCTGATAAGTGTTTCACGCCCGGAGGTACCACTCCAAAAAGAGCATCATCTCACTAACACAGACACAATCAAACGCCCAGATCTGTACCGTCAAACAATTCGAGAAATTCCAATTCATCACACACCATGAATCCTGCATCCATAAGCATTTGTGCAGTTATGCCAGGGCCCTCGACCAGAACCCCCGAAAAGGTGCCATCGTAAACATTTTTTTTGCCACAAGAAGGACTGCGGCTCTTAAGAACCGCAAAATCTGCCCGCAACAGCCGAGCCATTCTTAAAACCTCTGCACCGCCTTTGAGAAAGCAGGCTGTAACATCAGCCCCCTCGCGCGAAACAAGCTTTCCAGAACCGGAAATTACCTCTCCGGCTTTGGCGGTCAACTCAGAAGGGATTCTCGGAGTGGACATGCCTCCAAGTTGCTCAGGGCAAACCGGAATCAACTCAAATTTTTCGGCCAGGCGGCCGGAGAAAAACGGCCCCTGCAGATAATCTGCAGAGGCCGATCCTTTATAATTACAATTTACACCAAGAAGACAAGCGCTGATAATAACGCGTTTACGCTCTGCAGCCATGGCTCAATTCTGATCGATTACAGCGGCATCACTGGCAGCAGAAGCGGGAGCTTCGCCTGTCTTAATGATCTGCAAAGGCTTTTTTCCTGATTTATTGCCAGCAGCATCAACCGAAATCGCTTTTGGAGAAGCCAGAGCCGCCGGCCGCCGGCCCAACATTCCTTCTTTCAAATTAACTTCCTGGGCGGGCTTTGCTTCGGTTGAAGCGGAAATTCTCGGCATATTTTCGGCGACCTGCAAAATTGCAGGGCCGATGAGAATAACCGAAATACTTGGGAAAATAAAGAATACCAGGGGAATAAGCAGCTTTACAGGCAGTTTGTTTACCCGCTCTTCTGCGAGAATCATGCGTTGATAGCGCATCTGTTCAGCCTGAGCACGAAGAGTCGGCCCAATTTCTGCCCCCAGGCGCTGGGCCTGAATAAGGGAACTTACGAACGAGAAAAACGACAAAACTCTGACGCGCTCGGCCATATCGGCCAGAGCTTCTTCCAGACTTTTGCCAACCTTGGTATCAGCCAGAAACATTTTAAATTCAACGACTATATCTGTATTTCTTGACTTTTCAACTACCTTTGCAATCCCTCCGGTTAAATCAAGCCCGGACTCGATTGCAAGCGAGAGAAGGTCAATAACATAGGGCAGTTCAAATTCGATATTCTTCTGTCTTTTCTTAATCAGGTGGGCAAGATAAATTCTGGGCAGCCGATAACCGATTGGAATCATCATTATCAGGGCAATCCAGCCAATAATGCCAATATACAGGGGGTTGACGAACAAAGCGACAAGAGCTGAAAAGAACAGTGCCGAGAGCTGCATGATGCTCAAATATTCTTCAGGCGTAAACTCAACTGCCTTGTTCGAAGCCTCTAGAAGAAACTTAACTTCATTTCTTTGTTTGGAAATCCAGCCGGTGGGTAAAACCTGATTAAGCATTACCACTGGCTTGAGAATAAAACGAAGTGCCTGCCAACGCTCTCGGGCCTTTGCCCTGGCTTCATTTTTCATGACCACGGCTTCTTCGGCATCAGGAAGAATCGAGGTGGTCATACGATTTATAATCATCAGACCAATAAGAGACATCGAGATGGTGGCGATAAGAACGATCTGCCCATATGGATTTTCAAGCATCGGCAGCAGGTATTTCGGGTCAAAAATTACCACTACTATTGAAAGGAAAATAGGAATTGCCCCGACAAGATTACCTGATAACCTTGCATGGGCCGTGCCTGCAACAACCTTACCCATGATTTTTTTGCGCTCAGCAACAGTTAAAACAATCTGGCGATAAAGATCTTCAAGATTACCACCGGTTTCCTGCTGAAAAATCGTGGCATTGACTGCGAGACGGAGATCCTGGCTGGGAACCCTTGAGACAAGGTTACTGAGAGCCTCAACCATGGGAACGCCGAGCCGTCGTTCTTGAACCAGGGTTCGGAATTCGTTGCAGATTGGCGGGGGAGTTGAAACGGCCACGAGTTCAAATGCCTGATCAAGGTTGCGGCCGGCCTTTAGACTCGAACTGATCATGAGAAGAACTTCGATCAACTGGTCTTCAAGACTGGCCCCGGTAATACTTTGCAGATACTTCGACCTGCCTCCAGTCCCATCTTTGCCTTTGTTTGGATCGACGCTCAGGTCCATCTGTTCCTCAAGGAAAAAATAAACCCCGATAATAACCCCGAGCACGGCCAGAATTTTTATTGCAGGAATAATTGTCATTTAGTCAGTCCCTCCTCTTGGGATGAGGTGTCATTCTTGGTTTTAAAAAGATACGCATGATCTTCGAGAAACGAGCCCGGTACAGCCTTCATAAAATTCGGAAGGACACCGGTGGGAACAATTTCTCCCATAACTTTACCGGAATCGTCAATCCATTTCTTTTCGAATTTAAAAATTGTCTGAGTCTTGATAACAGTATCTTCAAGCCCTGAGACTTCAACGATCTCGAGGAGACGGCGGCGACCATCAGCAAGTCGTCCGTTCTGAATGACAATGTTAACCGAACTGGCGATCTGCTCTCTGATTGCGCGAAGCGGCAAATCGACACCAGCCATCAACACCATTGTTTCAAGTCTGGCCAGTGCATCGCGGGTGGTATTGGCATGCAGGGTGGTCAATGAACCATCGTGCCCGGTATTCATTGCCTGCAACATATCAACCGCCTCAGCACCACGGCACTCACCAACGATAATGCGATCCGGTCTCATTCTTAGAGCATTTCTTACCAGATCTCTTATGGTCACCTGATTTTTGGCCTCGGTGCCCTGCTGGCGGGCCTCAAGGCGGCCCAGGTTCAATTGCCCGAGACGCAGCTCAGCCGAATCTTCAATACAGATAACCCTCTCGGTCGGAAGAATATAGTTTGAAAGTACATTTAAAAGAGTTGTTTTTCCGGAGCTGGCACCACCCGAAACAATAATATTCTTTTTAAGATGCACACATAACCTTAAGAATTCAGCTGCCGCCGGTGAAACACTCTTATACCTGTGGACCAGGTCTTCCATTGTCAGGGGGATTTTTGAAAACTTGCGTATGGTAATCATTGGGCCGGTCAATGAAAGTGGCGGAATAATGGCATGAACACGTGAGCCATCAAGAAGTCTGGCATCAACATATGGCATTCTTTCATTCACAGTTCGCCCCACAGGCATAAGAATGCGCTCGATAACCGTTCTGACATGTTCCGAGTTGTTGAAGCACCGGTCGGTCAGTATCAACTGACCACCTTTTTCGACAAAAATCTTATCAGCACCGTTTACCATTATTTCGTCGATCTCTTCGTCGCGCATAAAGTCTTCAAGAGGCCCAAGGCCGAGAATTTCATCGACCAGATATTTTCGAACTTCAGAAACTGCATTATGGCCTGGAATCGAAGGCGGTGAGGTTCGTTTCATCGCCTCGTCAATCTTTAATTCAACCACCTCGCGCAGCTCATGATCAGAAATGCCAAAGCGCTTCTCAAGGTCACCAACGATTTCCTGGCGGACCTTGCGCGAATATTCAACTATTTCTTCAGGAATGGTTTCAATTCTGTCGCCTTCTTCACCCGGAATTATACCGAGAGCGGGTCGCGAAATGACCTTGTCAACAAGCTCATGAAGGCTTTTCTCGATTATACCCTCCTGGGCAAGACCCGAGACCTCTTCGCTCAATGGAAATGCCTGCTCGGGTTCAAACAAAATGCCTTCGTTCTCGCCGGCTTCGGCATGATTTCTTACCCAGAGAAGCTTTGGTCGAAGATCATCACGGCTGTCGACTTCTTCAAAAAATTTCTGGGCAAAAACCGGCGAAGGTGGCTGCGACGAATAAACATACATCAGCACGTCGGCACGAAACAGCATATGATAAGGCAGGGGCGACAACTGAAAAAGCCCATCAATAATGACATAACCCTGCATATCTTCAAATAGTTTGAGAAGGTGATTAAGCGAATCGACCATATCGCTTTCGCTGAGATGAAAGCGGGGTCTGAGGGTTTCTTTTGGTCGAGTGCCGCAAAAAGGAATATAGTAAACGCCATTATGACAGGAAAAGAATTTGGGCAATGACTGAAGGTTCAAAGATGCCCAGTTGCCCATATAATAATCAAGCAGGCTGGTTTTGACCGAATGTTCTTCGGAAACAACCTCAAGCATAGATGACGGCCTGAGAAAATTGAATTCAATCAAGGCCACCGGCTTTCCGGTTTTTTTGTGTAACTCTCTTGCCAGACCCGAGGCAACAAAAGTTTTCCCTATCCCACCTTGAAAGCTCGTAACCATAAAGATTCGTGCTGGTTTTTGTTCTGTCTTCATCGCCCCTCTTTTCTTGGGACAATTCAACCACAAATGCATTAAAACTGTCAATCTGTTACAATTACTTCCTGAAAATGAAAATTTGAGGAAATAGATGAACTCTTCAGCAATTAATGTGTCTGGCCTTAAGAAGTTCTACGGAAGCATCGAAGTGGTTAAAGGTGTCTCGTTTTCGGTTGAAAAAGGGGAAATCTTTGGTTTCCTCGGCCCAAACGGCGCAGGAAAAACCACCAGCATAAGAATGATGATCGGCGAGATTCCCTCTTCTGGCGGTGAAATAAATATCCTGGGGCGATCAGTTCCATCAGAGATAGCTGAAATAAAAAAACTTATCGGAGTTGTACCCGATTACCAGAATCTT
>JAQUZA010000138.1 GCA_028691595.1 Candidatus Rifleibacteriota bacterium | reverse complement strand
GCATGGCCGGTAATGCTGGCCGGCAAGCCCGTTGCGCTGTTGATAATTTTTAAACCGACTGGTCGCAGCGAATTCTCACCCGAACAGCGAAGTTTTCTCGAAATAATAACGCCCTTCATGGGCTCTCTTTTCGAGAATTTCCGTCTCGACAACGAGATGATTCATAAAAACTCCCGCCTTTCGGCTCTGTATGAGATTTCACAGCAGGCTGAGTCGCTGATCGATTTTCGTAATATTTACGATGCTCTAGGCAAGGTTGCCCGCAGTTTTATCAATTTTGATTCTTATCTGCTTTATTTTCTTTCAGGCGACGGCAAAACCCTTGAAGCAAAGCCGGATGAGGCTGCCACCGGCCCATTCCCCCGTAGAATCAAACTGGGTGAAGGGCCGGTCGGCCTCGCGGCCAAAGAGATGAAGCCGTATCTGACCTACTCCCAGGACTACAACTCGGTATTGATTCTGCCCATCGAAGTATCTGGCAGGCTGATCGGCGTATTGGCGATTGCCAGCCGCAAAGCCTATGCCTATCGCGACGAAGACATCATTGGTCTGCAGATTATTGCCACCCAGATAGCTTCGATTGACCACATGTTCAAAGACCTGATCAATCTCAAGGGCTTTACTGAGCGTATTCTTGAGAGCATGACTTCGGGGGTGCTCATTTTTGACCCGGCTGGCAAGATTACCTATGCAAACCCCGAAATAAAACTGATTATGGCCCGGCAGTTTCCCGAGGGCTGGAGCCCGTTTGACGACAAGGAACTCCTGCCTGGCCGCCTGAACGAACTGATGATCGACGTGCTGAAGACCAATATTACCCTCGAAAATGAAAAGGTAAAAATCAAAACTACCGGCGTATCAAGAATTGTCGAAGTTAATGCTTTTCCTTTTCGTAACGAAGGCGGCAGTATGCTGGGCACAGCCTTTTTTATCAAGGATGTAACCCAGATCAGCGCCCTCGAAGAACAGTTGAAAAGAGCCGACAAACTCTCAGCCATCGGTGTTCTTGCCGCCGGGGTTGCCCATGAGATCAGAAACCCGTTGACAGGAATGAAAATGATCGTTCAGCTTCTTGACGGCGAGTTTTCGGCTGAAGATTCACGCCGGGAGCCCCTTGGAATAATTCAACGCGAAATCGACCGCCTCGAAAGCATTGTCGGCAACCTTCTCGACTTTGCAAAACCAAGCAAGCCGAAGGCGATCGATGTGGCACCGGCCAAGGTCGTCGAAGACTGCTATCAGTTGATCAGAAACCAGCTCAACAAACAGGGCATTACCTTCGAAACCCATGTGGGCAAAGACAGCCCCTGGATAACCGGTGACCCTGACCAGCTGAAACAGGTATTCATAAATATCATGACCAACGCGATTCACGCCCTGTTTCAGGGGGGGAGACTGACGGTGAATATCGAAAGCCGTGAAGACAACGTCGTGATTGCCTTTGAAGACACTGGTGTCGGCATTCCTGCCGAACGTCTGCCCGATATTTTCAATCCGTTCATGACCACAAAAGAAGACGGCACTGGTCTTGGCCTGTCTATGGCTCAGAGAATCGTTGAAGAACATGGCGGCAGAATCGAAGTTCAGAGCGTCTATGGCGAAGGCTCCACTTTTACGGTGTTCCTGCCGAGAAAGAGTTGCTGATATGCTGATTATCGGGATTTCAGGCCAGACAGGTGCCGGCAAATCGACCTTTGCTGATCTTCTGTCGCAAAGGGGGCTGGGCGAAAACCTTGAAGTCGATGCGATTGGCCATGAACTTCTTGTTGACGAAGCTGTTAGAGCAGCGCTTGTTGAAATTTTCGGCTCTGAAATTCTTGACGAGGCAGGCGAAATCTGTCGCAGGTCCCTTGGACGCAAAGCTTTTGTTAACAATGAAGCCACCCTGGCCTTGAATTCAGTCATGCACCCGGCAATGAAAAAAATGGTTGCCGACCGGGTGAAATCAGCCGAAAATACCGGTCTGAAATCGATTATCATCAACGCCGCCCTGCTCTTTTCGATGCGTCTCCACAGTCTCTGTAACCGCCTTATTTATGTTCAGGCTGACCCTGAAATCAGGTTGCGTCGCCTGGTAAATTACCGTAGCTGGAGCGAAGAAAGCGCGAGAGAACGATTGTTTGCCCAGGATAAACTGCCGTCACTGCCCGGGGTTATTATTGTGAACAATGATGGTGATGAAGCGGCTCTGGCATCTGTTGCCGATATGGTGGCCAGGCAGCTGAAAGGAAATGGGAACTGATGAAAAATTACCAGGATTCCGGAAGTTCTTCTTCCACGCGCTGTGCGCACCCCTCAGACTGTCATTTTTTTAACTCGTCGCTTGAAAAGCGGATAATGGAATATGCCTCTCTTGGTGCCGTTCCACACTGCTGCTTTGCTGAACTGCTTGCAGAACAGGTTGTTGCCGGTCTTGCACCCGAGGCAGACGGAGCGGCCGGTTTTTATGCCTCGATCGAGGTGTTCAACCAGTTGAATCCTGATGCTGAGGGGCATTGCCATGGCTCTTTTGCCTGGCTGGCAGAATTGTTTGCCAGAGACAGGGTTCTGAGATTACATGGCCCCTGTGGCCTGTCGGTTGATATTTCCGCCCCCGAAACGGCAAAAATGTTGATTCAGGCAGAAAAATTTCTTGAACATGAGAATCAGTGTCATAGTGAAGAAATAAACATTGCCGACGGTGAGCAGATGCTTTTTTCGACACCTGAACCCGAACTGCCGGCTGGTTTTATTGAGTATCTCGAAACGGTTTTTGCGCCCTTGACCGAGGTTGCGGCGGTTTACGTTTTTTCTGCCAGCCGCACCGGAGACAGCCACGAAATGCTGACTATAGGAATCGAGCCTGCCGGAGTCATCAGCAGAGAAGAAGCTGACCGGCTTTCATTTCTTATCGTTGAGGGGGTTGAACGGTTTCTTGAAGAGCACGACCAGCTTGACTTTTTGTTGATAGAAGACGAAGAACTTGCCGAAATAGCCCGTTCAGTCAGCCCGGTTATCAATCTTAACCGCAAAAAATAATAGAACAGGAACCCTCACTCCATGGGCCATCATGAACACGAAAAATTAGCCGCCGCCAGCCTCAAAATTGGCGTTATGACATTTTCTGATACCAGGTCAGAAGCCGAAGATAAGTCAGGCACCATCATCAGGGAATTGCTCGCCGATGGCGGCCATCAGATTGTCTGCTATCAGCTGGTTCGTGAAGATCCCGAGTTGATGACTGCAGCCATTAGTGAATGGTTGCAACGACCCGATATTGACGCGATTATCACCAACGGTGGTACAGGCCTTACAGCCCGGGATGGTACCGTAGAAGTGGCCCGCAGTTTTTTCAAAAAAGAGCTTGAAGGGTTTGGTGAGCTTTTTCGCCTTATTTCTTATCATCAGATCGGGGCTGCAGCAATGCTCAGCCGTGCCACTGCCGGGTTGGCACATGGTAAGATGCTGGTGTGCCTGCCTGGCAGCAGCAAGGCGGTCAGATTGGCCGTCACCAGGTTGTTGCTGCCGCAACTGCCCCACATGATATGGGAAATCAGGCGTCAGAGCAACTGACACCTGATTGATACCGGGTTAAAATCAAACAACCATCAACCAAAAAGCTTTTTGATTGAGCCAAAAAGGCCACTCTTGCCTGCGTCTTCGATTTTTTCGCCCGTCAGACTGGCTATTAGATTAATCATGTCTGAGCGGTATGCCGACTGGGTATCTTTGTCGAAGATGGTCTTCTGATCGTTGATCATTTCAGAAGCGCTTTTCCAGTCGTCGTGCAGGGTAAAATCAAATTTGCGTTTGAGCGCGGTTTCGATATCAGCACGCGGTTTGGCATAAATGCAGTCTTCGCGGCTAAGTACAAGGCGTATTTTGTCTGTGGGGTATTTCAGGGTTTCCATGACCTTCAGACAAACGTGCATGCTCTTGATATGATTCATTTCTGGAGACATGACCAGACAGATCACATCTGAAACATCGAGGGCGTTGATGGTGAGGTCCTGGAACAGGGAGTGCGTATCGATGACGATATAATCAAACAACTTTTGCGCCAGTTTGAGTATTTTGCGCAGATGGGTCGAGTTAACCATTTCTGATTGCTCGGGCTTGATAGGCGAAGGTAAGACACTGAACCCCAGCGCGTGCTCAGTAAGAAACTTCTTTAAATCATCAGGGCTTGCCGGCTCTGCTTCTACGACATCGGCGATGGTTTTCTTACCCTTCAGGCCAAGCATAAAAGCCAGATCGCCAAACTGCAGGTCAAGGTCGAGCAGTAATACCGATTTCTTGGTAAGCTTGGCAATGCCAGCTACCAGATTGGCAGCGATAACACTCTTGCCGGCTCCGCCTTTGGGAGCGAAAAAGGTGATGACCTGACCACATTTTTCTTCTGCTTTGGTCGGGGCACTCTCTTTTCTGAGGCGGCGGCTGAGGGCGGTCATGATACGCAGGGCGATGAACGAATTCAGCCGCAGCAGCATATCAAAATTAACTTTGTCGATTTCAAGAACCTTGCATTCACCTGCAGTCTTGATGGTGGCATTGCGCGCAACCCCTTCGATCAGGGCCATTTCGCCAAAAAAGTTGCTCTCATCGCTGTGCGATATTTTGCCAACACATTTTTCTGCGCCGTTATCATTTTTGAAGACTTCGACTGAACCTTCTTTGAGAAGATAAAAGGCATCGCCAACATCGCCTTCTTTGAAAAGGCACGAACCCGCAGGTACAGTGCGTTCTTTGACGACCTCGGATATTTTTTTGAGGTCACCCTCTTCAAGCCCTTGAAACAAGTGAATCTGTTTTAAAATGTTAATAATAGTAACCACTCCCTCTCTGAGAGAATTCAGTTCAATTAAAGTTCTGCAAACTTCTAATAACCCGGGAAAATCAGCTCGAGGCTTTTTCGCCTTCAGGAGTTACAGCTGCGTTTTCCTGGTTTTCAGCAATACCCATAAGTTTGTTATAGATCTTCTCGCCAACTTCCGGTTTAAGGATTTTTTCCCAGATAGTTTCCTTTTCTTTCAATGAGATCAGCTTGACTTCTTTGTCGCTGATCGCGATGAAAGCAACAGGCTCTATTGTCGCACCGCCACCCGAACCACCGCCAAAACCGGCCGAGTCGGTTTTTCCCTGGCCGCCGCCGGCACCAAAGCCGAACGATACACGAGTGACCGGGATAACAGTCCAGTTCTTGAAGGTGGTTGGCTCACCAATAACCGTTTTTGAGTTAATTGCGACTTTCAGTTCAGATAGAACAGTTTTAATCAATGCATCAATAGCCATTGGTGTTGGAACCTCCTGAATTTCGTCACTATCTTACCAGAAACTGCCTGCGAACAAAACAAAATTTTCATTGTTGCTGACGATTGGCGCGATACCATTTAAAAGCCAGCCAGAGTTCTCGATAAAGGTTGCGTTCTAAAAGAAGACCCAGCATGGCCGCCGCAAATCTCCAGGGCCTGATGATGGCAGTAACCCGCCCCCGGGCATAAAAGCATGGCTCAGAGAATACCGGCACCGGAACGAAATTAATGCCAAACTGGCCGGCTGCACCGGCAAGCATCGACATGGTCGCGTGGAACATCCCGGTAATATAGGGCTCATGCAGGGCATACCTGACCATCAGGCCCGGTTCAGACAGACTGAAACCCTTTTTGCCCCGCGCCCAGAAACGCCAGAATACTGGCGAAAGTATCTGCCATTTGCGCATAAACAGTCTTATATAGCTTTTTACCTGACGATAGCGGCGGCCAAAGTCACGGCGAAAACGCCTCGCTTTAGCCCGCCAGTCATCACCGGCCGGTTTTTCTGCAGCACTGCTTTCATGTTCGGGCTGGTCTGCCGATCTTGTCTGCTCACGGGTCTGTTCGCTCGCCACTTCGCCTAATGGCTTGAGAGGTGTAGCGTCAATCTCATCAGGAACAGCCTGTGAAGGAATTCTTATCGGTGGTGTTTGCTCCGGGGCGGGGCGGTGGGTGTCTGAATCAGAAGGGGTGGAAATCTGGTCAGAAGCTGGTCTGGTTGGCTGTTTAAGTGCGTCTTCAGCTGCTTTCTCATGCCCGGCTGGTTTTGCTGCAGCGGCAGGTGCGGCGGGTGTCGCCCCGGGTAACGGGGTTTCTGCCGGCGCGGCTTTTACCTCGGGCTCTTTGACCGTGGCGGCGGAGGATGCTTCGATCGCAGCTGGCGAAGCCGGGGGAGTTATCTCAGGCGCAGGCCCGGAGCATTTGTCATCAGAGGCCTGGGTTTCATTTGCAGACTCGAGGGGTTGCTGCCCGGGTGGCCGGGTATCGGCTGTCGCTTTTGTTTCGCGCTTGTCTGTGTCCGCAGATTTTCCAGCCGGCCCGATATCGGCTTTGACCTCAGCCGGGGTCTCAGGCTTTACTTCGTGAGTCTGGTCGTCGCCAGGGCTGGTTTTTGGGGGCCCGGGGGGACGGGGGCGCTGGTTACGCTGCAGCAGCTTTTTATAGAAGAGAATTTTAAGAGTGACATCCTGGGTGTTTGGGGTTGCTATTACACCTATCTTCAGCATGCCAAACAGGTAAGATGCCCAGATTTCGGCGCGTTGGCCGAATTGAGAGGCACGCAGTTTGACGTTGAAGGTCAACGGATGCAGAAGGCCGACGATCAGAACCATTGCCGACGCAGTTGCCGAAAGAATCAACAACAGCTTCAGCAGATCCAGAATAATGGGCAGGTAATCGGTCATGGGGTAATCAACCTTGCCCGGTCATGGGCAATGCTGATAGAGAAGTCTGTGGCCGGTGCGTAGACTTCACCATCGAGTTCAAATGGAACCGGGAACGAGGATTTTATCTCGAAGCCCGGCGCAGAAATGGCTGAAACCCCTGAGGTCGGGAAAGGCCCATTGCCCCGGGCAAAATTAAGAAGACGAAGCATGGTTTTTGTGTCAAAATTTTTGACCAGAACCATGTTGAGCATGCCATCATCATAACGGGCCGATGGGGCAAAAAAAAGTTCGCCACCATAGCGTCTCATATTGGCTATAATTGCAAACCTGCCGGTTTCTTCGCGGCTCTGTCCTTCTATTTTAATACGCAGTTGCGGTGCTCTGTAGGTCAGAAACTGCAACAGACCGTTGATATGATAGGCGTATCTGCCGGCAACCTTTTTTAACAGGGGTGAGACTGAGCCTGCTACCTGGGCATCAAAGCCAATGCCGGCGACGAAAATGAATTTGTGACCGTTGCAGGTTCCGAGGTCAGTTTCCTGAACCGCTCCGGTCAGCAGCAGTTTGCCCGCATCAATCATTTTGAGAGGTATTCCGAGTTCGCGGGCGATGACGTTGGCGGTGCCAGCCGGAATGATACCCATGGCAGCATCAGTGACCATGCTGTTCTGCACGGTATGTATGGTTCCGTCGCCGCCACAGGCAGCAACAAGATACTCTGGCTGTCCGGAAAGGTCGGCAGCAAATGCACGCGCCTGCTCGATGCTTTGAGTATAGACAATTTCACAGGGCAGAAATTTGTTGATATGTGCCACAGTTGCTTCAAGCTCAGACTTGTTGAGGGTGCGCGAAGCGGCATTGGCAAGAATGGCGATCTTCTCAGGTTTCATTGAATACCCGTGCTTCGAGGCCATTTTGGCCGGTAACCAGTTTAAAAAAGTTACCACTGCAGGCGTGAGAGAAAACTATCAGGGTGTCAGGGCGCTGGCCCCTTTTTATTAGAAGTTTTCTCGCCTGAAGGG
>JAQUZA010000137.1 GCA_028691595.1 Candidatus Rifleibacteriota bacterium | reverse complement strand
ATCACCTGGAAAAGCGAACGACATAGAATTGAAAATTGCCTCGACCGGGTATACTTTCGCCTGAACCGTCGACCCCCGGCCAGTATCGACAAAATTGTCCGCCAGTGCTTTATTCATTTCTCTCTGTTAATGTGCGAACTACTGCGATTTCCTCTCCTTACTCCGGCTCAACTTGGCATGCGTGTTCCGCTCGTTAGCAGAGAAATACTCGATGCTGCAGTAAAGCAGGGCAGGGGAGTTATTCTCGCTCTGCCTCATATCGGCAACTGGGAGATTCTTGGTGCCTCTCTGGCTCATTCGGGTTATCGAATCAATTCATTTTTCCTCTCGCAAAAAGAAGACGAGCTCGGCGGGCTGCTCGATCATTTTCGCAGTTATTCAGGCATTATTCTTCACGACCGTGACCGCGGCGGAGTAAAAGCCCTTAAAGCGCTGCGTTCGGGTGAATTGCTCGGGATGATTGCCGACCAGGATGGGTCTAATAATGGCGTATACATGGATTTTCTCGGCCACTGGGTAAGTATGCCCGCCGGGCCAGCGAACTGGAGCCTGAAAACCGGAGCGCCGCTGGTTCCACTCTATGCCTTGCGTCAGGGCTGCAGTTTTAATTACCAGACAAGTTTTTTGCCGGCTATGCCCGAAGAGCAGCAGCAGACACATCATGAAAAAGTCATTGCCAGAACGGTAAGACTCGCCAGATGGATGGAAAACATAATTTTGACGCATCCACAGCAGTATCTGTGGTTCTATGATCGCTTCAAACCTCGACATGAAGCCTGGATCACTTCAGAAAAGCTGCGAAACGGCCAAATGTGGCATCAGCAACCAAGATATGGCAATTGAGTTAAGTGCACGGGCCTTTGCTGCTCTTCAGACTTACCGCCTGCTGCACGGCTTTGTTTCCATGAGTGCCGCCGCCTCGGTTCCGTTTCTTGGAAAATTCAGCCGCCGCATTAATATAGGGTTCAAAGATTATCTTGGTTTTGTTACTCCTGCCCAGAAACCTGTGCTGTGGGTTCACGGTGTCTCGATGGGTGAATCTATGGTTGCGGCCGGTTTTGCCGCAGAGCTGAAAAGACGGTTTCCGGGTTTTCAGATAGCGTTCACTACAACTCATCCAGATGTTTATGCCGGCATCGTTAAGCGTCAGCAGGCCGACATTGTGGCTTATTTTCCCCTCGACAACCCGGTGTTCATGAATCGGGTTTTTAACCGCTGGAAGCCATCTGCCGTGTTTGTTGCCGAAACTGATTTCTGGCCGGAATTTTCATGGCAATGCCAGAAAAGAAATATTCCTCTTCTGCTCATTAACGGGCGCATCAGCGAAAAGATTGCGCGTTTTTACCGTAGTTTCAATGGCCTCGGAGAAGTCGTTTTTGGTGCTTTTGCTCTTCTGGCAGTACAGACCACGACCGATGCTTCCAGATTGCTTGAAATCGGGGCCCGGCCCGATCAGATAAAAATTCTTGGCAATATGAAGGCTGATCTCACACCCTCCTCTGATGTCGATTTGAGTGCCATCAAACGATGGGTTAATCAGAGGCCTTGTGTCGTTCTTGGCTCTCTTCATCCTTCTGAATTCAAAATTTTGCAGCCGGCATTCAGGCAATTCTCAGAAAACAGAGTTGCTCTGATCATTGCGCCAAGAAACCCTGCGAACGGCCAGAAATGGCAGCAGGAACTCCAGAACAGCGGTTTGAATACCTGTTTGAGAAGTGCTCTGAATACAGATTGTAGCTCTGAAGTTATGATTCTCGACACCATGGGCGAACTGGCCTCCGTGTACCGCCTCGCCGATGCCGCCTTGGTGGGCGGTTCAATTGACCAGAGTGTTGGCGGCCATAACCCGCTTGAGGTTATTCAACAGCATGTCCCTTTGTTGATGGGCCCTAACTGCAGAAATTTTGCCGACATAGTTTCACAACTTCAGTCAGAAAATGGGATTGGCATCGTTGAAACCGCCGAAACTTTTTTAAATGCGGTTAATCGACTTCTGAATGATAGAAATGCGGCTGAAGAGCAAGTTCTTGCCGCAGATGGTGTTCTCGAAGAAAGCCGCGGATGCCTTGAGAAAACTTTCGCAGCTGCAGTAACCGCCGCCAGGCTGAAATAAACTCTTTGGGGTTGCGCCTCTGCCCTGACGCTTTATTTATGTCGATTTTCAATCTGAAAGTGCTTTCGACCCAAGATCTTTCCTTTCTCTACAATGTCGGGCAAAAAATGCCGATAACTAAAGTAGAACCATAAATAAGGAGAAAATTATGAACTGCAGCAATTGCCCAGACCGCGATATTTGCTACAAATCAGGCTCCGGCAACGAAAGCTTTCGCGACTTCAACAAATACAAAGAAGCTTATCTGCGTACCCTCAGGTGCCGCAAACAACGCTTTGGTTGACTGACCCGAAGTACACCCTCCCAGAACGCAAAAGGGCCCGATTGATTCCGGGTCCTTTTGCATTTTTGAAGGGGGCAACTTTTTTAATTTTTGCAATTTGCGGTTGTGAATAAAAGTTATGGCATGTTAATATTATCTATTACCTTCTTAAGGAGTACCATAAGAGTATGAGAAAAGGTTGTGCTGTTCTTGGTCTTGCCCTTGCCGCTGCTTTGTTTCCCGGCTATTCAGCCATGGCTGATGAGGCAAACACCTCCAGATATATTGTTCGCTTCGAACAGGAAGCACTGAAAGTAAATAATCCTCCTCGTGAAACCGTCATCAGCCATCTTCAGCAGAATCTGCGCAAGAATCTGGCCGGTTTGAACAAGGTTGTTAAATCCCCGATGAAGGCTAATGTAACCCCGCTCTGGATAGCCAACGCTTTTGCGATTGACGCTTCAGAAGCCGAAATCAAGCGGATTTCCCGGCTGCCGAACGTTGCCGAAGTAAAAAAATCTGAATACAAAATTTTCGTCGAAAAAGACATCGCTAAAAAGGCTGTTAAAAATGATCCGGCAGTCATTCAGTGGGGTATTCAGAAGGTTCGCGCACCCGAAGTCTGGCAGCAGTTCAGAATCGACGGGGCCGGCGTTCTTGTTGGCGTTCTCGATACCGGTATCGATGGCAAACACCCCGCTTTTGACGGAAAAATCATGGGCTTCAAAGATTTTACCCCCGAAGCAGCCACAGAACCAACTGACGGTCAGGGTCACGGAACTCACGTGTGTGGTTCAGTTGCAGGTTCAAATGGCGTTGGTGTAGCTCCAGGTGCCAGACTTATCGTGGGCCGTGTTTTTGACTCAAAGGGTGGCACGACCGAAGATATTCTTCTTAACGCCATGCAGTGGATGCTCGATCCTGACGGAATTGCCGAAACCAATGATGGCCCTAAGCTTATTAACAACTCCTGGGGCTCAAATGATTCTACCAGCAAAACCTTCTGGGTTGCCGTCGAAAACTGGGTTAATGCCGGCATTCTTCCTGTTTTTGCCGCTGGTAACAATGGTATGTGGGGTGGAAAAGTAGGCACTCCCGCAGCTTTCCCGCAGTCATGGGCTGTTGCCGCGACTACCAAAACTGACACTCTTGCATATTTCAGCAGTCAGGGCCCCGTTGCCTGGGATGGCAACCCCCTTATGAAACCAGACATCGCTGCTCCTGGCGATCAGATCATTTCCTGCGCCATTGGTGGTGGCCTGGTAAGCAACAGCGGCACCTCGATGGCCTGCCCGCATATGGCCGGCGTTGCAGCGCTGATGTTTCAGGCTGACCCGACTCTGACCATTGATCAGGCACGCCTTATTGCCGAAGAAAACGCTAAAGACCTAGGCGCTGCCGGCAAAGACGGAAAGTTCGGTTCCGGCCTGGTCGACGCTTATAAAATAGTCGAAAAAATTCTGCAGAATTCAAGCCTCGCTTCTGCATTTGATGCCTATGAATCAGCTATTCATGCCGAGCGCGCCTTGATCGGCATGCAGCCGGTATCTCCGCTTGCCGCTCCCTTGGCACGCTCTATCATTGAACGCGCCAGCTCTCTCGACGAAGGTCAGTTCAGAGCTCTTGCTATCACTGTTTCACAAAACGGTGGCGAAGCAGCAACCAGCCTGCTTAAAGAAGCAACTTCTGCCAGAACCGCCAGAGAACTCCACAAATAAACCGCTTCGCAAAACCGGCCCGGAGAACTTTGTTTTCCGGGCCGGTTTATTTTTGCCACAAGCTTGACAGCCGTGGCGAAATACCGCATTATTGTGCCCGAATTTGCATTAGCAGGAGTTAACCGAATTGCAGGATTTTAGAGAATTCGTCGATCGTAATATTGTGGTTTTTGACGGGGCAATGGGCACCAGGCTTTATGAAAAGGGTGTCTATATAAACAGGGTGTATGATGAGCTGAACCTTTCGCAGCCCACCCTGATCCAGGAAGTCCACCGCGAATATCTGGCCGCCGGGGCGATGGTTCTTGAAACAAATACCTTCGGGGCCAACCGTTTTAAACTTGCTCCGCATGGCCTTGCCGACAAACTCGAGGTTATTAATTTCCAGGCCGCCAAGCTGGCGCGCGAAGTAGCTGCCGACAAAGCCTGGGTTGCCGGTTCGATCGGTCCGCTGGGCATACGAATCGAGCCATGGGGCAAAACTTCAATAGAAGAGGCCGAAGCGGCGTTTTCCGAGCAGGCGAGCGGCTTACTGGCCGGTGGTGTTGATCTGTTCATTCTCGAAACTTTTTATGACCTTAACGAAATCCATCAGGCGATCATTGCAATCCGAAAATTGACTGACAAGCCCATTATCGCCTCGATGACCATAAATGAAGACGGCAATGCTCTTTATGGCACGAGCGTAGATGTATTTACCCCGAAACTCGAAATGTGGGGAGCCGATGTGATCGGCCTTAATTGTTCAGTCGGGCCAAAAACGATGTTCGATGCCATGGAAAAAATGCGCGCCCTTACTACTCTGAACCTTATCGCTCAGCCCAACGCCGGCTTGCCGAAGGTTGTCGACGGGCGAATGATTTATCTTTGTAATCCTGAATACTTCGGGGAATACGCCAGGCGTTTCATTCAGCTTGGCGTTAGAATTGTGGGTGGCTGCTGCGGTACAACCCCAGAACATATCAAGTGGGTTGCAAACGCTGCCAGGTCTTTGACCCCAGGCGGCAAGAAAGAAATTTTCCAGAGTCTGAAACAGAAAGATGATGCCGATGCCAATATTGAAATCGTCAGTATTGAAGAAAAATCATCCCTCGGAAAAAAACTTGCCGACAAAAAGTTTATAGTTACTGCCGAGCTTACCCCGCCGAAAGGCTGTGAGGCTGAAGCCGTGATTCAGCGTGCTCAGCAACTCAAAGATGCCGGTATCGATGCCATAAACATTCCTGACGGTCCCCGTGCTTCGGCAAGGCTGAGCCCACTTGCCATGTCTCTGCTGATCGAAAAGCGCGTTGGTATTGAGACAATTCTTCACTATTGCTGCCGTGACCGCAATATTCTCGGCATTCAATCAGATTTGCTGGGTGCCTACGCCCTTGGCCTGCGCAATATTCTTGCTATAACCGGTGACCCGCCCAAGGTTGGTAATTACCCCCAGGCCACTGCGGTATTCGATATCGATTCTATCGGCCTGGTCAACGTTATTCATCGTTTGAATCATGGCCGCGATCTTGGAAATAACCCAATCGGCAAGCCAACCGGATTTGTCTGTGGGGTGGGCGCAAACCCTGGTGCCATCGATCTCGATCTTGAAGTCAGCCGCTTTGAATGGAAAGTTGACGCCGGTGCTGAGTTTGCCATAACCCAGCCGGTTTTTGACACTGACCTGCTTGAAAGGTTTCTTGAGCGGATCAGTCACGTCAGAATACCTCTGTTCGCGGGGATCTGGCCTCTTGCCAGTCTTAAAAATGCTGAATTCATGAACAACGAAGTGCCAGGGGCATCAGTGCCCGAAAAATTGCTCAGTAGAATGCGTAAGGCAGATACAATTGAAGCCCAGCGCGAAGAGGGTATAGCCATTGCCCGTGAAGCACTTGAGAGAGTGCGCCCCATGGTTGATGGCGTTCAGGTCAGCGTGCCTTTCGGCCGTGTCGAAAGTGTGCTCAAGGTCATTGAAGTCTTGAACCGGTAACGGAGAACCAGATGAAACCAGTTAGTCCCGAAGAATTTCACAATCTTTTGCAGCAGGGCGTTTTGATCTATGATGGTGCCATGGGCACCAATCTTCAGGTTCAGGGCCTTGGCTCCGAAGACTACGGCGGGCGCGATGGCTGCAGCGAAGCCCTGAATCTTTTCTGCCCCGAAGCGGTTATCAGGGTTCATAAGGCTTTTCTTGAGGCTGGTTGCCACGTTCTCGAAACAAACACTTTTGGTGGCACCCGAATAACCCTGCGTGAATATGGTCTCGAAGATCGGGTCGAAGAGATTAACCGCAGAGCAGTCGAAATGGCGCGTGAAGCAATAGATGCAGTTCCGACTGCCTACCACCCGCTTATTGCCGGTTCTATCGGGCCCACCTCGATGTTGCCATCTCTTGGTAATATTTCTTTTGACGATATGGCCGCGGCCTACGAAGAGCAGATGAAAGCCCTTCTCGATGCCGAAATCGATATTTTTCAGATCGAAACCTGCCAGGACCTGCTGCAGATTAAATCAGCTCTTTACGCTGCCGAGAAACTGTTTAAAGCTCGGGGATATCGCTGCCCCGTTGTGGTATCGGTAACCCTTGAGCCTTCTGGCAATATGCTCGTTGGCAGCGATCTGAGCGCCATCGTCGCCGCCCTTGAACCATATGAATTCATCGATATGCTCAGCATCAACTGTGCAACCGGCCCCCTTGAGATGGTCAGACATGTGGCGCATCTCGCTGAATACTGGCCGCGCGCCGTCGGGGTAATGCCAAATGCTGGTCTCCCTGAAAATGTTGACGGAAAACCGTTCTATCGCATGACCCCTGCTGAATTTGCCTCTTTTCACCGTCGGTTTGTCAGTGAATATGGGGTAAATATGGTCGGCGGTTGTTGCGGCACCCGCCCTGAGCATCTTGCAGAAGTCGTCAAGCAGGTTTCTGCTTTAAAGCCGGCATCGCGCCAGACTAAAAGACAGGCAATGGCAGCAAGCCTTTTCACTGCCGTGTCCTTGCGCCAGAACCCCGCCCCGGCGCTGATCGGCGAACGTACGAATGCCAATGGTGCCCGACAGTTTCGTGACCTGCTCGAGGCCGAAGATTTTGCCGGAATGACTTCCATGGGTCGCGAACAGGCTCGCGGCGGCGCACATCTCGTAGACCTGTGCGTAGCTTTCGTTGGCCGCGACGAAGTTGCTGACATGAAGAAGCTTGTTCCGATGTTTGCATCGCAGGTTAATCTGCCCCTGGTTATCGATTCAACTTCCCCGGCAGCCATTGAAGTGGCTCTCAAAAACCATGGCGGCCGCTGTGTTATCAATTCAGTGAATCTCGAAGACGGTGGCAGCCGCCTCAGAACCATTGCTGCCCTTGCCAGACAATTTGGTGCCGCCCTTATCTGCCTCACAATTGACGAAGAGGGTATGGCTAAAACCGCCGCCAGGAAGCTCGAAATTGCTCAAAAAATAAGAGGCATTCTCAAAGAAGAGTTTGCTTTTCGTGACTCAGACATGATTTTTGACCCGCTGACCTTTACGGTGGCCAGCGGTGATGCCGAATTGCGCAGCTCGGCAGCAGAAACCCTCAAGGCAATCAGCCTTATTCGCGACCAGATTCCGAAAGCTCACACCATTCTTGGGGTCAGTA
>JAQUZA010000136.1 GCA_028691595.1 Candidatus Rifleibacteriota bacterium | reverse complement strand
GGCTTTCGCAATATAGAGGGCCAACACAGGGTGAGGTTCCATCACGGAAATAACGTCTTCCGTAGTTTTCGGGGACTTTTGTTGTGCCAGTTGCGGCGTTAAAGGGGTCCTGGCCTTCAATCGAAAAAAGTTTAACCAGCAACAGCGGATCATGGCAGATGCCCTGACGATTGATCGCCGCAGAATTGAAGAGCCCGGCATTGGCGCTGACGAAGTCTTCAAGTGAGCCGGCGTTCTCGACCTGCGCCTGCATCGGCATACCATAGTAGTGCTGGTCAAGGCTTGAGAATACCGCAAAACTTTTTACCAGGTCATAGAGTTGAACGACAGCGGCGGTTGAGTAGCGAAAACGCCCGCAGCGCCCCTCACTGAGCACCTGGTATTGCAGGCTTTCGTTTAACAACCTGGTTCCGGGAACATCGTCGGTCTGAATTTGCCGAACTGAAATGATACGGAACCAGGCATCGGTTTTCTGGCCAAAGCTTATCCAGCCTTCGGTTTCGAGCTGATCGGCAAAAAACATCGCGGTGAGAGCTGCCGGGTTGGCGGCGCGATCTGAAGAGCTCACCGCCGCACGCATTTTTTCGATGGCGTAATGAACACCGGATTCAGCAGCCAGGCGGGCCTGCCGACCTGAAATTCGCAGCAGACCGAGATCACGGTCAGCCCGGTAAACTCTGACAATCATGGCAACGACCAGCAGCAGGGTGAAACAGATCATCACCACTACCGGAACGAGAGATTGCTTTTCATCAGGAAGTCTGTTCATTGATTTCTCAGGTGTACCACCCTTACAAATTCCCGGGTGGTGCCACTTCCATCAGGGGAATCGGCACGGAAATAAATTTCGAGGCTATCGGGCATAACCCGGGTGAATTTGCCATCGCGACAGTTTGTTATGAGAGGGTTTGCAAAGCGCCCCAGTCGTTTGGGGCCGCTGGCAACCGAAGGACTTCGTGAAACATAGGTCAGGGAGTTGTCTGTAAAGACAAAGCCCTCTTCAAACACAGATGGCAGAAGGTTTCCGGTGTCAGAGGAAGCCCTGAAGAAACATTCTCTTGAAGAACTGTTAAACGGGTGTTCGAGCTGCACCGAGTTTGAAATTTCGCTGACGACCTCGTCGAGAATGTCGTTTATTTCCTGGACCCAGGCGAATTTCTGTTGAGCTTTTTTCATATCGCTTGAATTGAGAAAGAAAAAAAACACCGATGCGCCGCCTGCCACTGCGAGAAAGATTGTGAACAGGCCCAGTTCCCAGAGGGTTATACCCTTTCTGCGATTAATCATGGTCTGGTTCGCGCCTTTAAACATTCAAGATTCAGACTTTTAACGAGCGGAAACATGCCCCAGCGGACCTGGGCACGCACCAGAACGCTGGCCGGAAAATCAGGATGCACGAGCACCTCTATTCTGCCCATCAGGTCAAGATCTTCACAACCCTTGACCGGCTCGAAACCAGAGGTATAGCTGCGTTCAAAAGGTCGGCTCAGTGCGCTTTCCATGAGATTCTCGAGTGCTACCGAAGCGCGCAGATGACCGTCAGATTCAAACAACGGCAGAGCTTTGACTGACCAGAGCTGGACAAACGGCCAGAGAAAAAAAGTCGCAATACCAAGGTAAAGCAGCTTTTCGAACATCGATCTCGGGGCTGTTTCTGGCATTTCGCTTCCTGTGTTTTGTCTGCGGGGCCGGCAGGCCCGCTGGTTCAGTTGATAGCGGCGTATTCGCGCAATTCGGTCATAAATTTTTCGGCCATGACGATCTTCTCTTCGTCTTTGGCGACCTGAATGTAGTTTTTCCAGGTGTCTATGGCTTCAGCATGCATGCCGAGGCGCTCATAGATAACGGCAAGATTATACAGGGCCTTGTCGAGGAAAGGGTCTTGTTTGAGGGCGGCCTGGTAGACATCGATCGCTTCTTCATAACATCTTTCAAGGTCGAGAAGGCAGGCAAGATTGTAAAGGGCCTGGGTATTGCGTGGATAGATGTTGAGAATATCGCGGTATTCGTCCATGGCACCGTTAACATCTGAATTGCGGAATTTTTCGTAGGCATCAGTCAGCCGCTTTGACAGGTCTGAATGCAGAACCGGCATGACTCTTGCTTTTTTTGCTTTGGCTGTGACCGACTTTTCGGCTACCGGTAGATTGGCGGCATACTGTTTATAATAATGGCGAACTTTGCGCACATAGTTCCGGGTTTCACGGAAAGGTGGGATGCCGCCATGTTTATCAACATTGCCCGGGCCGGCATTATATGCGGCCAGGGCATAATCGACCTTGCCATTGAAGCGCTTGAGCATCATCTTGAGGTAATTGGCACCGCCCAGAATGTTCTGACGCGGGTTAAAGGAATCGGAACAACCGACCAGGCGGGCAGTAGAGGGTATGAGCTGCATCAGGCCCTGAGCGCCTTTTGAAGACATTGCCTGTGGGTCGAAATCTGATTCAACCTTAATGACTGATTTGATGAGATAGGGGTCAAGCCCGTGGGTCTGGGCGGCCTCATTAATGTATTTGCTGAATGATTCGTCATTGGGCAAAAGAAACTTCTGGGCCGGAGCGAATGAACTGGCGGCAAAACTTGCCGGAGCCGGCGAATCAGGCCCCTCGCGTTCCTTTTTGCTGGTAACGACAATTTTATAGTTACGATTAGGCGGGCTGTCGGTTAAAAACAACCGGCCATGTTCGTCACGATAAGAATAAATGGCAGCACCGGCCTGCATGGCCAGCCCAAGAGTCATTATTCCGGCGACCCACAATGCACGTTTCAACAATGCCCTCCTGAAGCCTAAATATTGATACTCCCTTACTGAATCGACCACTATCGACTATTTTATTATAGTTCAGAAAATATTTAAACGCACCTGCTGATTTTTCGCCACCGGGCAAACGCACTAAAACACTCTAGATATACAATTGGACTGGATTCCCGCTTTCCCCCTCCGGGGACAAGCGCGGGACGAAATTCGTTGCCGTCATTCCGGGTCTACGCCAGGAATGACGAGTTAAGATAGTCGATTTGTCTACTCGATGTTGACAGAGCACCAGCTATTGATGAAATTCCCGCTTTCAACCCCCAGGGGTATAAAAGCGGGAATGGTGGTTTTTAGCTGAAATGAAAAATCGGTTCTGCTCAGTTTTTCAGGGCTGGCGGTGTAAATATTCCCAGCTCAGTACGCACGAGGTAAAGTGCCAGTTATCATCTTCAGATATTTCTTTGCCGCTGGAAATTTTTCTGGAAATTCCTTCACACAACCAGCATTCGCGGTGTTGTGAGGCATATATCTGCATCAGGGATTCCAGTGTAGGTGGTTCAGAAGGTTGTTGGGGCACCACTTTAAGAACGGGTTTCTGCACGGAATTTTCATTGGGCAGGACGTTTGCGCCGCTATGGTTTTCTTCGATGATTGGGTTCAAAGTTGGCACTGCTACTGAATTACTCATTACTACCTCTAAAAATCTGGTTTATGCGGGTGGGGCAATTATAAAAGCAAAAAAGGCCGGTTGCAAATCATTTTTTTTAACAAACCCCGCCTTTGATGCAGACTTAAAGACAAATTTATCCTTCTTTCCCTGATGGTTCAGCAGCTTCACACTTTTTCGGGTGCCCTGTGCACCGTGCACAAATTTTCAGGCTGCAGTCAGGTTGGTCAGCAAGAATCAGCGGTGCAGATTTTTTTCTGCCTGGTGATCCCTGTCGTAGCTTTCTTTGATTACGCTATCGAGCTGCTGTTCAAGATGGTCTCTGATTGCCGATCTGGCAGCGGCCAGAGCCTTGCGGTGACGACTGACAACCAGGTCAGGGTCGACATCAGGATCATCGTAATTACGGAATCCGCTGTTTTTCGCGAGCCAGGTCTTGAGGTCGATCATACTTTCACCTGTCGATTAGATTAGTGATTCTCTAATTTTCTCTAATCGGAACAAGTTGGAAAGTTATTAAGCTTGAATTTTAAGTGGGCCTGCCAGGGAAACTACCTGCTGTTGCAGAGTTCGGTCACAGGCGGCAAGCAGGCCATGACGATGGCGAAAATCTGCCGGATCGTAGCTGAAGGCACCACCGGCAAGGTCGCTGACCTGGCCGCCGGCTTCGACAAAAAGTATTTCGGGGGCAGCGATGTCCCAGGCTTTGGTTTTGTTTGAACTGTTAATGTAATAATCTGCCAGACCGCGAGCCATGGCCATCAATTTGAGCCCCACCCCACCACAGGCGAAAACGCCCGTTCCCGAAAGCTTTTCGTGAACGCTGCGGCCAAGCGGGCATGGGTGCGAACGGCTCACTGCCAGGCGCAAATAACTTCCACGCGGGCTGATCTGCAATCTCTGCCAGCCCGAAGCGGGGTTATACCACCAGCAGCCTTCGCCTCTGGCGGCAACGTAGAGATTGCGCCCGATCGGCTGGTAAACAAGACCAAAGTCGAGGCTGCCGCCAACCGCCAGCCCGATCTGAATGGCAAATTCGCCGCTGCGCTTGATAAATTCGCTGGTGCCATCGATCGGGTCAATGAACCAGACCCGGTTGTTGAAAGCCGGCGGCTCATTCAGCCCGTGTTCTTCGCTGAGAATACGGTCATGCGGGTGACGGGAACGCAATTCAGAAATGATATGAAGATCAGATTGCCGATCGGCAGCAGTCACCGGCTCTTCGCCATCTTTAAATTCAGTGGTAAAATCGCCGGCATAGATCTTTTCGATAATCTTTGCCGCCGAAAAAGCGACCCCGATGACATGAAAGGCATCGGGGTGCCTTAAGGGAATTTCGTTCGGAATCTTCACACGGTGAGTACTTTTTCTTCAGGGTTCTGGAGGGGAACTGTCCAGCCAAAGGTATCTTCGATTTCGCCATGCTGGATACCGAGCAGGGTATCATACAGCTGCTGGGCGATCGGCCCGACCTTGCGACCATTGACTATATAGTCGAGGCCACGATACTGAAGGTTGCCAACCGGAGAAATGCTTGCTGCTGTGCCTGTTCCGAAGACTTCGGTAATCGAACCGGTCGAAATGCCACCGATGACTTCATCGATCGAAATGGTTCTCTCTTCGCCCTTAAGACCGAGCATCGGGGCAAGCTTGAGAACGCTGTCACGGGTTACGCCCGGCAGTATGCTGCCATTCAGCTTTGGTGTCACAAGAGTGTTGCCGTTAAAGACAAAGAAAATATTCATGGCTCCGACTTCTTCAATATAGCGATGTTCGGCACCATCTAGCCAGAGAACCTGAGCGCAGCCCTTTTTGCGGGCATTGCGGCCGGCAAGAAGGCTGGCAGCGTAGTTAGCGCCTGTCTTTGCTTCTCCGAGGCCGCCTTTGGCAGCACGGGTGTATTCATCAGAAACATAGAGGCTGACCGGGTTGAAGCCTTCCTGGTAATAGGGGCCAACCGGGCTGAGAATCACGCAATAGATATAGTTCGAAGAGGCGCGCACCCCGAGAGTGCTGTCGGTGGCGAACATGAAAGGTCTGATATAAAGAGCCGCACCCTTGCTGTCAGGAACCCAGCGCTGCTCCATCGAAACAATGGCATTGATGCTTTCAAGAAAATCATTTTCGAGAAAATGCGGCATACAAAGGCGGTCAGCCGAACGGTTAAAACGCTTGGCGTTCATATCAGGCCTGAAAAAACGCACCACACCGTCTTTGCCCTTGAAAGCCTTGAGACCTTCAAAAATTTCCTGGGCGTAGTGAAGAACCAGCGAAGATGGTTCAATAGTGAAGGGTTGCAGTTTCTTGATCTGCGGATTGCCCCAGCCGTCTTCTTCTGAAAAATCCATGGTAAACATGAGATCAGTAAAATACTTGCAGAAGCCAAGCTTGCTGGTGTCGTGAATCAGAGGCTTCAGTTCGCTTTCGGGAAGCTGGTGAACAGCGATTCTCATAACCTTTCCTTCCTTGCTTTATATCTGGCCATGGCCTGTATTTGTAAATACCATAACCCTGTGATTATATGCCTTCACGACCGCTGATATCAAGTTATTTTACCCGACGGCAGTGACTTCAACTAAGGCCTTCCAGAGTGACTTTAAGTGCCCGGTCAGCGGCAAGACGATTTAACAAAAAGAGTTCTGGCCATCTCACCAACCGAATTCTCAGTCTACCAGTGTTTTCTTCAAGGCTTATTTTTTCAATACCAGCTTTGCGGGCCTGCCCCTGATTAATCTGCCAGTTTAACCAGCCATTCTGGCGCTGTTTCTGGTTTTTGAGGGCATATCTGGTCAGAAGCGCATCGATGTCACGCGCCACCGAAGCATCAGGTGAGCCACCCCTGCCTTCTGCCTCGAGCACCACCGGGAAAGAGGTCTCTTCTGCTTTTTTGCCCGGGCGAATGACTTTTAACAGGCCTATATCGTCGGCCCGGCCATGGCTCTGAGCATCATTAAAAGTTAACACCGGTTCAACCCTGAAGTTTAGCCTGGCAATCGCCTGCCCCCAGCAGAAAAAATCTGGCTCGACAAGCTCGACACTCATGAAACCGTCTGTTAAAGAAGGGTAATCAAGCATCAGACGGCGGGCCAGAGCCGCTTTGATAAATTCACGACTGCAGAAAGCCCATTTTTCAGGAATAAAAAACAGCAGCCACAAAGCATGTCTGGCGACATCTGGTGGCAATTTCAGCCTGGTGAGAGCATTTGGCCCGCTGCTGTTCAGACTGGCAATCTCCCGGGGCGACGCACAGGCTCCGCAACCAGAACAATGGCCTGTACCCCAGGGCGGCGCAAGACAGGCCCTGATTTCGCTGCCAATCTGCAGATTCTGCCAGGTTTGCCAGAGAAAAGCTTTGCTGATACCCGGGTCGGTGTCATCCCATGGGAAGACGGTATCGAGTTCGCGCGCTTGCTCGCAAAGCGACCTGAGCCCTCGCTTTTTCAGGGCCGCACGCCAGAATTCAAGAACCCGGCGCGAAACTTCACCCCGGTAACGCAAACCCTGATCAACCGAAGCTTCGACCAGAACAGGCGTGTGCCGTCGGTCAGCAAAGGCAATATATTCAGATACCAGAGCATCTTCGGGCCCGCTGCTGATTCTTGCCTCGAAACCTGCAGCAGTGACCACTGTTACCAGATTGCCCGCCAGCTTTGCCAATGCTTCGGCACCGCCACGAACCGGTGCGAACTGCATCGGTGTCTGCGGAGCTCTGAACAGAACAGCAAAAGAAAAAGTCAGACGCGGGCGCGAACCGGCAGCCTGGCAACGCGCCACAACCTTATCGAGAAAAGTCCTGAATTCATCGATGTCAGCCTGCTGCTCATAACCGGTGACAATCAAAAAAACCTTCATCTGCCGCATATTACGTTGCAGCAACAGATCTATGCCTTTAAGAATTGCAGACTCATCGAGATTCTTCTGCAGCAAAGTCCGCAGACGCTCGCTGACACCCTCCATGGCACAGGTATAGCTGCGTTTTCCGGCTTCAAACTGCAGATCTAACAAATCGGGCGAATTAACGACCGCATCGAAGCGTTGACTCTTTATGGCAACCCGTTCAAACAGGCCGCTCAAATTTTCAACCAGTTGAAAAATATGCGAGCAGGTGTTGGCATTAAAGGTCATCAGCGAAATTTCACGCAACCCCATGCTGCTTTTAAGCTTGCGGGCCGCGTCGAGCACCGAAGCCGCACCGTTCTCGCGATAGGGTTTCTGTTCCCATGACTCTTTGCAGAATGAGCAAAACGATGGGCAACCCGCCGAAACAATTACATGCGAACTGCCGGCACCCTCATACAACACCGG
>JAQUZA010000135.1 GCA_028691595.1 Candidatus Rifleibacteriota bacterium | reverse complement strand
GGCCTTGGCCCCGGCATGGCCGAACTGCATGCCCTTGGGCATGTATTTGATTGATGTGCCGGTAACCCACATTACGAGAGGTTTGGTAATTTTCCTGGTCTTAACGGCCTCAACGATTTTCCATTCTTCTTCGCCACCGACTTCGCCGAGGCAGACCAACATTTTGATGGCCGGGTTAGCTTCGAAGCGCAGCAGGTGTTCAAGAAGAGTTGAGCCGGCATAAGCGTCGCCGCCGATGGCGATACCTTCATTAAGGCCGTCAGTGTTGAGAGCGATAATATTATAGGCTTCATTCGACATGCCGCCAGACTTGCTGACGAAACCGACTGAACCGGGGCGATGCAGTTTTGATTCGATGATGCTTTCGATCGTGCCGCCGGTATTGGCGACTTTGAAGGCGCCGGCAGCGATACCACCGACGGTGGCCGGCCCGATGATTACCTTGCCGCGTTCAACGGCAACGGCGCGCAACTGGCGGGCCTGGCGTTCGGGCATACCTTCGGCGATAACCACAAGGGTTCGCAGCTTTGGTTCGTTGAGGCCTTCCATGGTTGTGTCATAGGCACTTCTGAATGATGCGAAGTTGATCATTACATCGATGTCGGGGTGCTTCTGCAGCGCAGATTTAACATCGGGGTAAATCGGAACAAAAATTTCTTTTTTGCCCCAAAATACTTTCTGGGTGCCGTTTTTGCCCGGGTCTACCATAGCGGCGACCGAGGGGGTTTCGCGGCGGCAGCAGTAGTCAAAATCAAGCATGCGCTGCACGGCTTTGGTCTGCATGCCATAAATCAGCGCCGTGGTGTTTCTATCGAAAAGCAGATAATCGGGTCGACTCATTTGCTGTTCCTTCCTTTACTGGGCTTTCAGGGCGTCAGAAACGACGCGGGTCATGTGGTATTCGGGGCCATGCACTTCGATGGGCACGCCGAGTTTTTCGGCAGCTGCCTTGAGGTTGGCGAGGCCTTCCTGATAGTTGGGGCCGCCGCGGCGCACGAATATACGGGCATTAACCTTTTTGAGCCGGTCACCGAATTCATTCAGGGCTTTGATTACCCCGGTGAAAGTCTTGGCGACATCAGTAAAGTTAGCGATACCACCGCCGAGAATGAGGGTTTTTGCACGACCCTTAGGGTCTGGTTTGCGGGTCATCAGATCAAGAACGACCTTGGCATATTCATAAGTCAGATTGGTGCTCGGATTACCCGAATACTCACCATAGAACGCCAGCTCCTTGGCAAAACCAAGGTCACAGACAGTGTCGGCATAGATAACCGATGCGCCACCGCCGGCAACCATGTTCCAGATTATGCCATCAGGGTTCAGAAGGGTAAGTTTGAGAGATGCGCCTGAAAGGGCATCGAGCTCACGAATTTTGGCTTCTTCGGGGCTGAAATGCTGACCAAAAGCGGCCGGGAATTCAATATCTTCGCCCCAGAGTTTGTTGCAGCAAAATTCTGCAGTATCATCGAGTTTGGCGACCATGTCGAGCGGCACGATCCGGCTGCCGGCAATGGCAAAGGGGTTGATTTCGAGATAAGCAAAGTGCAGGGCGGCAAAATATTTATAAAGACCGCGCAGGAAAGCGGCTACCATCTTTTTGTTTTTGCCAAGCGCCTCGGGCAGTGCCTTGTCGATATCAACAGCTTCAATACCAGCAAGCACCGGCACCTTGATGGTTACGACCTTATCCCAGTTTTCTTCGACGTTGATGCCACCTTCAAGCGAGAAATAGATTACGTCGCCTTCGGCAGTCGATTTGATCGCGACATAATATTCTGCTTCATGGGGCACGCATGGTTCAATGAGAAAATGGGTCAGAGTGCCATCGATGCCGTTTACAACCTGATTCTTACCAAGTCGTTCTTCGATCCAGCTTTTTGTTTCTGCAAAATTCTTATTTACCAGAACCAGACCGTGTTTGCCACGTTTGCCGAACAGCTGATCTGGTTTGGCAACCAGTTTGTCAGTTTCCAGCCATGGGTTATCTTTCTTCAGCTGATTCCAGTTGGTATCTTTGTCGACCAGCACGATGCGGCCATCATAACCAACACTCTCTTCAGCATAGGTGTCGAGATGTCTTGCAAGCATTCTTTTACCGTGATACTCACGGATTCCTCGTTGGGCCATTTCTATATCTCCTGAAAAAAATTAAACAGGCTACTGATACCCTATGGGTATATCCCTGTACCAAATTTCATGTCAAGTAAACTTTGACCAAATTCGTCATTTCCGGCCATAAACGTACGGGCAGATTTAATTTTATTCTTTGCACTATCATGCTTTTCAATCGTTGATTAAACAGAGCATGAAAAATAGCAGTCACAATTTAGAAGAAACACTTATGGCCAGCCTCAAAGCCGGAAACATTGACGCGCTGGGCAAGCTCTATGAAATGTTTTCGACATGCATCTTCAAGTATTCCCTGCGCATAATGGCCTCAAAACAGGCGGCAGAAGACATAACCCAGGATGTTTTTCTCAATATATGGAAGTATCGTGAAAATTACATGCCCGAAAACCGCTTTAAAGCATGGGCAATGCGCATCTGTCTAAATCTCTGCCGCGACCGAAGAAAAAGCTTTGAAGGAAGAAACATCAGTCTCGATGAAAATCATCTGCACCAGCCCGACCACTCATCTTCTCCGGAGGAAACCGTCGAATCAGCTCAGATTCTGGAGAGAATGGCAATAGCTTTTAACAGGCTACCAGAGGCTTTTCAGCAGATTCTGGCGATTAGATTTGATGGCGATCTCAGTATTGCCGAAACGGCTCTGGCCCTTGGGTGCTCGATCAGAACAGTTCATTATCAGACAGCTCAGGCAATCGAAAATCTGCGCAGGCTTTCTGAAGGAGTGCAAAATGAAAACGCGTGAAATGGATTCTCACTGCCTGAGATTTCGCAATAATTTCGAACTTGGCCGGCTCGATGCCAAAGATGAGAAGCACGCAGGCAACTGTTCTGCCTGTCGAGACTTGCAGCAAAACAGCATGAACAATGTACATGCCAGCTGTCTGGTCAGTTCAGACAGATTATCGCCACCGCCATGGCATCAGGTTAAGGCGAAAATACTTGAAAATGAGCGACGAATTCGCAAGGAAAAAATTTTGCAACGCCTGCCATCGGCTGGTTTCGAGTTAAAATCGGCGATGTTGAGCTTTTCTCTGGCCGTTTTTCTAATTGTTTCCCTGGCCACGATAAGCTCAAACACCGGCCCGGTGTTATCGGGGCAATACAATATTCTTCAAAAGGCAGTTATGCAGCTTGGCAAACTGCCATCTGCCCTGGCTGGTCTACCGGCTTCAAAAATCGATTAATTAAAGGAGATGCTCAATGAAAACTTTAAATTTTTACCTGGTTTTTTCATTAACAGTCTGTCTGGCGATAGTTCTGCGTTCAAAACCGGTATTTTCAATGCTGTTCGATACCTCCATGCCATTTATCGTCATGGCCGCCCTGCTGCTAAGCCTGGCATCAGATTCGATTAAATCAGTGTTTTCGGCATTAAAAACTTCCCTGTCCGGCAGGGAAAATGACCAGAGCGAGCTGGTTGCCGTTCACAGGTCGTTAAAACGGTTTGAAAACCTTTTGCTTCTTTGCGGCATCGTCGCTTCGACGGGTGCAAATGTTGCGTGCCTGGCAAACATCGGGGTTCCTGAGATGATTGGGCCATGCCTGAGCATAAGTCTGATCAGCGCTCTTTCTTCGGTTTTCATGGCAAAAATGCTGATATTCCCACTGCGCATGCGTCTTAAAAAGCGCATCAATAAGTGTTCTGCCAGCGACGAAGAATCGGTTGCGGGTGGCCTTGCCCTGGCTGGAATTCCCTTTGCGAGCTATCTGACCATGGTGATAATTCTTTACACACTTTAAAGGAGCAAAAATATGTCTAGAATACTGGCCCTGCTGTCGGCTTTAGCTGTTTTCGTAATCATGTTTGCGGTCAGAATCGATATAAAACCGCTGATTGACGTGCCTTCGGCGATCATTGTAACAGTATTGCCGCTTCTCTTTCTGCTGGCAATTTACAGCCCCGCTGAGCTGAAGAAGGCCGTTTCTGATCTGGGTGCCCCACCCGATGCCGGCGTTTCAGCCTTTGAATACCGTAATTCTTCTCAGGCCTTTCTGGTTTATGGCATTCTCGGCATTGCAACCGGTGTCTGCGCAGCGATCATTTCGGTAATCTTTGTGCTCAGCAATCTGGGTGATCCGAAAATCGTCATTGTCGACATTTCAGCCTCGGTAATTGCGCTGTTTTATTCTCTGGTATTGTTTGTCTTCTTTTGCTACCCGGCCCGCAGCATTCTGGAAAATGCTGCCCGAAGGGCCGAGCTCTTCGACGACGAAACAGCCTGAAACCTGCACGGAGAAGCCTTTAAAAAGCAATTTTTCGTTTCGCGCGCTGAAACTTCGGGCTTCAGGGCGAACTCTTACGGGCAATTTTTTCGAGGGCATCGCGGGCATAGCTGCTGAGCAAACTATTATCTGAAGCCGCAACTGGCTCAAGCAGCCCAATCGTGCATGGATCAGCTTTGCGACAAAAATATTCAAGAATATTTGCTTTGCTGGGGTCATAGGTTTCAACAGGGAAGTGCTCGACAAAAGTCTTGAGGGTATCGGGGTGGTCGGCATAAACCATGGCTTTAATCAGGGCTCTTCTGATATCTTCACTGGGGCTCTTCAAATTTTCAGCGACCAGCAAAAAATGGTCACGGGCAATATGGGCCAAAGAGCGGGTACAGACAAAACGAACATCGAGAAACTTTGAAGTTGCAGCAACCTCGAGAAGCCTTTTCACAGCTGCGGCATCGGAGGCAAAACGCAAAGCATACACGGCGGCCTCCTGGCTGAAATCATGGCCTTCGACGAGGATATTTTCAAGGTCGGCACGAATGAGCGGCAGCAGAATTTCAATGGCAATCATAATGCCTTCATGATTGCGGGGTGAAAACCTCATCTTCATCGCCACCATACCGACTGGAACAGAGATCCAGCGCCCCCACACCACAGAAATCAGTTCGTCTGCAGCGGGCTTACCGATGCGCAGCAGAACTTCACTCAAGACGGTAAAAAACCTGACGCTTTTGGGGCTGAACGAAAACGAAGGTGTCACACTGTAAGGAAAGCCACGGTTACGGCTTTTGGTAAATTCAATATCAGCGCAGTTTTTTGTAGTGCCCTCTTCGGCCATCAACATTGAAACAACCGGTTCCACAACAATCTGCCCTGCTTCAACCAGAGTATTGACGTAATCAGGAACAGAAGCGGTGTTATCAGCCATAATCATGCGCTGCAGCTCTCGAATCACCCGCATTGCATCATCAGCAGATAAAATTTGTGCCATTTTGAAAGCCCCCCAAAGGATTCTGAGGCTAGACTAACAGAAATCGGAAAACGCAACAAGCATAGCCACAACATGAGTGCAATAGCACAAAAACACTTTAGAGCTGCAATTGGGCTGGACTCCGGGCGGCTTTGAAGTAACTGGAAATCATTGCTCTGAGAATGCTACAATTAATAGACTGGAAATATTTAACTTTAAGAAACATAGTCAGGGCCGGCAGGCCTTTTAGAGCGGGAGGTTACGGGTTGTATGGACAACGCGACAAAGATTATTTCTTCGCTTTATAATCTCTGGGACAGCTATTTTGGCGATCTGCAGGTTACCAGGTTCGGGCCAACATTCGATCAAACCATGCTGGCAACCCTGGTTTTCCTGGTCGCATTTATTATTTTGGCTTCGCTTTTTCGTAAACTGCGCCGAAAAATCGAAAAATTCAATGATCGGGCCGACTTCAACCTCAAACTTGGTGAACTGACGCTTGTTTCTGCTTCTGAACTGACTGATTTTCTCATGCTGGCGGTGCGCCTGATCAGAACGGTCGTTCTGCTTTTCGTTTTTTTGTGCTATGTGACGCTGGTCACCGGATTTTTCAAGGCAACCCGCGGTTTTGCCACCGCCGGCCTGCGCTGGCTTCTCAGCTCGGCCACAGACCTTGGCCGCATGATTATTTCGTTTATTCCGGGGCTGGCGGCAATTCTTTTTATCGCTTTTCTCGTTGTTCATGCGATTAAATTTCTGCATCTGATCATGGGAGCCATTGAACGAGGGCGTTTCAGCATCCCCGGTTTTCATAAAGACTGGGCCAGCCCTACCGACAAACTGTTCAGCTTTCTTCTGATCGCTCTCGGAATCGTTCTGGGGGCTCCATTTCTGCCGGGGTTCGATTCACCGGCCTTTCAGGGAGTTTCGGTTTTTCTCGGTGTTCTGCTGTCGCTCGGTTCAACCGCTGCCGTCGCCAATGTCGTCGCCGGAGTTGCCTTGATTTATATGCGGGCCTGCCGACCTGGTGACCGCGTAAAAATAGGCGATACCGAAGGAATCGTTCTCGAAACCGGGTTGCTCGTCACCAGAATTCGCACCGTCGAGAACCAGGTGATCACAATTCCCAACGGTCTGGTGCTGAGCCAACCGGTCGTCAATCTTTCGATGCTTGCCGAAACCGAAGGGGCCGGAATGAATATAGACATGACCCTTGCCTACAGCGTCGACTGGCGGGTTGCGCATCGCCTGCTGCTGGCAGCGGCCGAAAAAACCGAAGGAATAATCAGCAAACCTGCTCCGTTTATTTCTCAACGTAGCTTTGAAGAACTGGCAGTTGCCTATCGCCTGCACGCCTACACCCGTGACGCAGCAAACCTGCCGCGGATTCACTCAAAATTACGTGCCAATGTACTCGATGCCTTTGCCGAAGCCGGTGTGGAAATACTTGTGCCGGCCTACGAAGTCGGCCGGGATTGTGCCGGCCCGGTACTGCCCGGGCGACAAACGGAAACTACCAGCAAAAAAGAGACCAGCAGCTGAGATCTGCCGGTTATTCTTTAATTTTTGCGGCAAAAAAGCGGTGGCCCTGGCGGAAAACCCTTCAAAAAGCTATTTTAGAGAACCAGCCCGAAGCGATTACATAGCGGGCAAGCATTGCCAGGCACATGGTTACAACCAGAACCCGCAGGTATTTAGGGTTGATACGCAGCAGACAAAGCGAACCACAGTAGGCACCGACAAATTGACCGACCATCATGGCAAGACCAGCCAGCCACACGACTTTTCCGGCAATGAGAAAAATCAGCAGCGAAGCAATATTGGTTGCAAAATTGAGAGTTTTGGCAATGGCGGTGGCATCTATCAAACCATGACCGCGCAGCGAAACACCGGCCAGAGCAAAGAATGAACCGGTTCCGGGCCCGAACATGCCGTCATACCAGCCGATGACCGGAACCATGAAATGGCGATAAGAGGTTTCCGAAACTTTGCTGATACCGGTTTCATGAAGGGGCGGTGCAAAAAGAAAATAGATGGCAATAACTATCAGCACCCCCGGAATAATGAAATCGAGAACACCCGGGTTAATGAACTGAACTGCTATGGTGCCGAGCAACGAGCCACAAAAAGCCGCCAGCATAAGAAACCTGACATGCTGCCAGCCGACTCTGCCCTTTTTGAACATCATAAAAGTGGCGGTGCCTGAACCGATCGAACTTTGCAGCTTATTGGTGCCCAGGGCAAAGTGTGGCGGCATACCGCTGAGAACCAGAGCCGGAATAGTTATCAGACCACCGCCGCCTGCCAGAGTATCGACAAATCCGGCAACCAGAGCAGCAGCAAAAAGCAAGATCAGTGTTTCCATGCATGAGCCTGTCAGTTGAAGTGTCAGCAATTATACCTCAATCATGGGCTTTGCGGTAAACTCAACTTTGAGCTGCAGGGCAAACGCACTAAACCACTTCAAATCCTCAATTGGACTGGATTCCCGCTTTCGCGGGAATGACATGATTTGTTTCCGTCATTCCGGACGTAGAC
>JAQUZA010000134.1 GCA_028691595.1 Candidatus Rifleibacteriota bacterium | reverse complement strand
CTTGATTACCTCTTCTACTGGCGTGAAGCCGCCTATGAAATAGAAGACGAAAAACAGCGCGAGGTTTTCTGGTCGTCAGTCTACCAGATCATATCTTACTGGCTGGCAAACCAGAAATTTGCTAACAAAATAGTTTATCAGCCTGACCAGATCATGGCACAGGTGCTGAATCAGCATGCCGCATTTGTTAAGGGCAGAACCGGCCGGGTTGAGGTTTCCTGCATAGCTCTTGAAGAGCTTGTAGCAGACAAGAATCCGCTGGTAGTCTTTCCCATTGTTTTTGAAGATGAAGAATCGCAGGAAACTGAATTGCAATGCATTTTTCATGCCTGGTTTCATGGTTATGCCGACCTCGAACAGGCCCGCCGGGATATCAGGTCAAGTCTGCGTCACTACTATTTTTCCTTCGAAAAAAAATCAGACTTTTCTATGTTCCTCAGATTATCGTCAGAGGCTGAATCTGCAGCTTTAACCTGGTCGGGCAGTGATATTCCACCGAAAATATACGAGCAGGAGCTTGTTGAGCCTTTAAGAAAAGCCTTTTCTGAAAGATATGGGCATTCTAAACTGTTTTATAAGGCGGTTGACAGGACTGTTGATGCCTTTGACTACCTGTTGCTTTTTTATAACTGAAATCAACGGTAAAATTTCAAAAGTACTGTTTTAAATGGTGCTGGCCATGTGTTAAACTATCAGCCACTATGCGCCAGTTGATAATATTTTTTCTGTTGATGTTGCCTGTTGCACCTGCTTTTGCTGCCAGCGGCGAAATTGTCGGGGGTGTTTTTTTTATGGGTGAAGATGTTCTGCACCCCTCCGGTTTCATGCTGGCCGTCAACGAATTTACCCGCAGGCCCTACCAGTCAGGTCTTGGCGGTCAGGCAAAGCAGGATGAGATTTATATCAATCTGACCCTCGTCAATACCGGGGTAAGAACCTTTAACATCGATCCGCTCAAAGATTTTAAGGTCGAGCTGCTCAATACTTTTCCGGCCCAGCAGGATAAAGAAGGCAAGGCAACCAAAGCGGCGTTTAACGTTTTTCCTTCAACCCAATCCAGAATCGATCTGTATTTTAAGGTTGAAAGTGAGCAACAGGCTACGCCAGCTCTTATTTTCAGCCTTGAAGATTCGGCGGTTAAAATTCTCTGCGACACAAACCTTGGCAAACTGCTGCAAAAATCTGAAGAAGGAACACTGAACACCGACGAAGCCATTCAACTTGGTCAGGCACTTATAGATGCCGGCAGGTTTTCTGAGGCCGGCAAAATCGTGCGCCCGGCCTTCGAACGTGAACCAACCAATACCAGGTTGCTCATGCAGATGGCAGGCGTTGAAGATGCTGGCTATAACCCTGAAAACGCCTCTTTTTATCTGCAACAGATCAATCCGGGCAACATCAGCAGTCAGAGTGAGGCTTTTGCGATCAGCAAAATCGCCGTAAAACTCGGGTTTTATTCACTGGCAATTGCTGTGTTAGAGCCATTTGCCGGAACAGGGCGACTGGAGACCCCTCAGAAACTGTTGCTGGCACGTGCATATTATTACGAGAACCGACTTGTCGAAAGCGAACAGCTGTTAAGTCCGTTGCTCAACTCCGGCGTTGCAGATCAGTTCGCCTGGTTCACCATGGGCAATCTCAATGACAAGAAAAATGATCTGCCCGGGGCAATCGAGGCCTGGGAAAAGGCCGTAGAAATGGACCCCGATTATGCTGAGGCTCAGTTTAACCTTGGAGTTGGCTACTTTAAAATGCAGCGCATCGATAAGGCCCGGGAGTGCTGGGAACGGGTAAGGGTCATCAGACCGGATTCAGAAACGCTGCAGGCGGCGGAAGAAGCTCTGAAGGCCACCGAATACTGAGCCCCGGCAAAATTCTCTATTCAGATCAGATTTCGCAAATATTGGTAAACGGGTTTTTCTCTTTAACTTTAACAGCAGCTAGTTGCGCAACAGGAGAACATTATGGCAAAAAAAAGACTGGTAAGCGGTATGAGAACTACTGGTTCTCTTCATCTCGGGCATCTTGAAGGCACTCTTAAGAACTGGGTTGCGCTCCAGGACAAATACGAATGTTTCTTTTTTGCAGCGGTCTGGCATGCTTTTACCGATCGTCTTAAAATTGACAATCTTCCGGCCGTTATTGAAGAAATGGTTGTAGACTGGCTCAGCGTCGGCATCGACCCTGAAAAATCAGTGATCATGAGGCAGTCTTCAATGCACGAACACGCCGAACTCAGCACGATTCTCTGTAACTATACACCTCTTGGCTGGCTTGAACGCTGCCCAACCTTCAAAGATGACGTGCGCGACGATGAAGCCCGATCAAAGGTTTCGCTCGGCAAACTCATGTATCCGGTGCTCATGACCGCAGATATTGCCGCTTATAATGCCGAGGTGGTTCCGGTCGGGCGCGACCAGTTGCCCCATCTTGAATTGAGCCGCGAAATCATCAGGCGCTTTAACGGCAATATTGGTGAGGTTCTCAAAGAACCCGAAGCAGTGCTTTCTTCAGTTCCTCTGCTGCCTGGCATAGATAAGCGAAAAATGAGCAAGTCTTACAATAACAGCATCGAATTGCGAGAAACCGCGGCCAGCCTCAAAGATAAAATTCAGCAGATGATAACCGACCCGCAACGGGTGCGCCGTAACGACCCGGGTGACCCTGAGGTTTGTGCCGTATACGCCTATCACAAGATTTATACTGCCGACCGTCTCGATGAAATCGCCTCGGGTTGTCGCAGTGCCGGTATTGGCTGCCGCGACTGCAAAAACATTCTGTTTGAACGCCTGAACAACATGCTCGAGCCAATTCGCAGCCGCCGGGCCGAAATTGAAGCCCGACCCGGTTATATTGCCGAAGTCCTCAGTTCAGGTGAAGATCGGGCGCATGCAGTGGCCGGCGCAACGATGCAGACTATCCGAAAGGCTATGGGTTTTATCAGTTAATGAGTGGCTATCAGGTTAAACTTCCGGTTTTCGAGGGCCCGTTCGATCTTCTTTATCACCTGATCGAAGAGCAGAAGATCAATATTTACGATATTCCGATTGCCCATATTGCCGGTCAGTATCTTGAATACCTCCAGGTGATGGAGATTCTCGACATGGAGGTCGCTTCGGGTTTTCTCGTCATGGCAGCAACTCTGCTTGAGATCAAGTCAAAGATGCTTTTGCCCAAAGAAAAGCCCGAAGAGGTTTTCAGTGGCGACGAAGATATTGACGAAAGCATGTATGAAGAAGATGCACGCGCCGGCCTTGTCGAAAAACTCCTTGAATACAGACGCTTCAAGCTGGTTGCCCTTGAATTGCGCGAAATGGAACGCCACGCCTCACGTATTTTCACCCGCTCAACCGATCTTGAACGGCAGCCCGAAGAAATCCTCGAAATCAACATTGGTGCCATCGAACTGCTTAACATCTACCACGCACTGGTCAGAAGGCGTATCAGCCCACCAATTCACCGGGTCGTTCTCGAAAAAATCGGCATTCTCGACCGCATCAACGAAATTCGCGAGATGCTAAAAAAATTCAAGGGTGAAGTGACGTTCAAAAAGTTGTTAAAAACCGGAGCCACCCGCTACGAAACAGTTCTTTCATTTATGGCCGTGCTTGAAATGGCGCGCACCGGTGAGCTTTCTTTTGCTCAGAAGGCAAATTTCGAACCTATCGTTCTGCGGCAGGGAAAGAGTGGTCGCCCGGCACCAGAAGCTGAACTGCCACCTGAAGACAGTGAAAAACCAGAAGAATTCAGTAATTCTGCTGATCCGCTCGAAGAAGATCAGAACCAGGATTCTGCAGAAACCCAGGAGTGACAATGGAAAACACCGAAAGCATTGAACGCGGCGAAAGCCAGTTCCCCGCTGAAAGCGATACGCAAGCGCCCGCCACCCCGCATGAAACTACACCACAGGCAGACCAGCCTGAGCAGCCAGTCCAGGAAGAAGCCAGTTTTGAGCTTCTCTGTGCGGCACTTGACGGGCTGCTTCTCGTGCAGAATAAACCAATCAGCATCGAAAAACTGGCAACCGTTCTTTCTGTGACTCCAGAGCGGGTGACAGAAGTGATTATGGCACGAAAAAAAGCCTACGATGATGACGAGAACAGCGGTTTGCAGATTGCTATTCTCGAAAACGGCGTGCAGCTGGCAACCAAAGCCAGAATTTCTCAGTTTATTCAACGCCTCGATGGGCAAAAGCTTGTTTCACTCTCTCTTCCTGCTCTTGAAACTCTTTCGGTGATAGCATTCAAGCAGCCGATAACCAGGGCAGAGCTCGATGCCATTCGCGGTGTGAACTGCGATGGGGTAATCTCGACTCTGCTCGAAAAGAAACTGATTTATGTCTCGGGCGAAAAACCTGTTCTTGGCAAACCCAGACTTTATTCAACCACCCAGGATTTTCTCTATTATTTTGGTATGAAAAGCCTGAAAGAGTTGCCGGTACCTTCGGTCGATATTCCTGATCAACTGACTCCAGAAGGTCAGCGTGAAGATGCATTGCGTGATCAGCGTGCCAGCGAAAAAGAATTCAACGATAGTCAGGGACTTATGCCGATAGAAGATAACAGCGCTGACTCTGTTCCAACTCAGACACCGGAGAACTAGATTGCAAGCTTCGCCCTACCTTAAGCTGACCCTCGACAACGGCGTTGAAATCATTGCCGAAAGATTCGACACCGTCCAAAGCGTTTCCATTGGCATGTTTCTCAAGAGCGGTGTGCTCCACGAAACCCCTGAAATCATGGGTGTTTCGCATTTTATCGAGCACATGATGTTCAAAGGCACCAAAAAGCGTACTCCACGCATGATTGCCAGCGAGTTTGACCGCATCGGTGGCTACCTTAACGCTTTTACTGCCAAAGATTACTGTTGCTATTATGCCCGTGTCGTTAAAGACAAACTTGACGTGGCCGTCGATGTGCTTTCTGATATGGTCATCAATTCTCAGTTTGACCCTGAAGAGCTTGAACGCGAACGCCGGGTCATCCTTGAAGAAATCAAGATGTATGAAGATTCGCCCGACGAGATCATTCATGAGTTGCTTGGGCAGAACATCTGGCAGAATTCGCGTCTGGGCAACCCGATTCTGGGCACTGCTGAAACCGTAGCCGGCATGAAGCGTGACCAGATTTTTGAGGTTTTCAATCGCCAGTATGTGACCGGTAATCTGCTGATCTGTGTTGCCGGCAATTTTGAATGGGAAGCCCTGAAAAAACTGATCGAAAAAAAGCTTAAACCCTTGCGTAAGGGCTCATTTAAGCCGCGTGAGGCAGTTGTTAAGCCATCTACGAGCTCAACAGTTTTTCAGAAAGATATCGAGCAGGTTCATTTAACTCTTGGTACCGAAGGTGTGCCATTTTCTGATAACCGTCGTTTTGCCATGACCATTTTGAACGCCGCCTTTGGCGGTGGAATGAGCAGTCGCCTGTTTCAGGAAATTCGCGAAAAGCGTGGCCTGGCCTATACTGTCTACTCTTACCATACTTCATATAAGAAGGCCGGGTTGTTCGGCATTTATGCCGGCACCTCAATGGAGCACCTGAAGAGTGTGCTCGAGCTTTTTCATTCTGAACTCGAAAAAGTCGCTGCGAAGGGCCTGACCACGAAAGAGCTTGAAGACACCCGCGAGCAGCTTAAAGGCAATCTGCTGATTGCCCTCGAAAGCACAACTAATCGCATGAATCGCCTGTCGACGGGCTTTCTTTATAATGTTGAACCGCAACTGCCTGAAAACACTCTGGCACCTTACCTCAAAGTTAACGTCGATGATGTGAAGATAGTCGCACGCCAGATCCTTGACGAAAAGAAGATGGCTATAACCATGATCGCCCCGACAACCGACGCGGCACAGGTGCTCTCTGAAAGCAGCTTTTCCGAACGACCGGTGTCTGTGAACACCCTTGGCAAGCCCCAGACTCAAGATTGACAGCCCAGAAGGAGATTGAAATGAATCATTCAAAACGTATTGCTGCCCTGAGAGAGCTTTTTACAGATAATTACAACGGCATGCTCATTACCAATCTGAATAATGTCCGCTATCTCTGTGGCTATTCTGGCTCATGTGGAACACTTCTGGTCACCAAAAAGGACGCGGTTTTCTTTACTGATTTCCGCTACCAGGAACAGAGCGCAGCCGAGATCGGCGATGCGGCCGAGATTGTTATTTTCAAAAACAATCAGATCGAAACGATGAAGGCCCGGATAAAAAAGGCGCGCATAAAAGCCCTGGGTGTCGAAAAAAGCATCAATATCCGGCAGTTTCTGCTCTTTTCAGATGAATTTAAAAAAGATCTTTATCCGACTGAAAATCTGGTCGAAAGGTTGCGCCAGATTAAAGATGCCGATGAACTGAAGTCTCTTAAAAAGGCTTTTGCCATTGCCGATGGAGCCTTTGCCGAACTGATGAAGGTTATCAAACCAGGCATGACCGAAAATGAAGTGGCTGCCCATCTTGAATTTTTTATGAAGATGGCTGGTTCAGAGGCACCAAGTTTTGCAACTATCATCGCCTCGGGCCCGAACTCATCATGCCCCCATCATCAGCCTGGCAGCCGCAAGCTGAAGTCTGGTGAAATGGTTAAGATCGATTTTGGCGCTGTTGCTGATGGTTATCACTCTGATATGACCCGAACCGTTTTTCTCGGCAAGGCAACCGCAAAATTCAAAAAAATCTACGCAACGGTGCTTGAAGCGCAGAAAAAGGCGATCAAAGCCTTAAAAGTCGGTGCAATCTGCAAAGACATCGATTCTGTTGCCCGCAAGGTAATTACTGATGCCGGTTACGGCGACAACTTCGGGCACGGCCTCGGGCACTCGCTCGGCCTCGATGTTCACGAAGCACCTTCCCTGTCGCAGAAGTGCGAAGACGAAGTCAGGCCGGGGGTCACTTTAACTGTCGAACCCGGCATTTATCTGCCCGGCTGGGGCGGCATAAGAATTGAAGACACCTTCATGGTTCAGGAAAAGGGATTGCTGCGACTTACAAATACCCCCAACGACCTTTTCGAGGTTACGATTCGCAAATAGCCTGGAAAATTTACCAGAACTCCCGGGAGCTCAGCCGAGTTGCCCGGGAGTTTTGTTTTTGTCGCGACTTCGGTTAATTAATCTGTATGGTTTGCCGATAGCGGGCCTGAGAAGAATTAATACCGGAGGTATTTTATGAATAAACTGCTGCCAGGCCTGCGAGCTCTTGTTCCACTTGGAATCATGGCTGTGCTTGCCGGAGTTTTCACTTTTACGGTCAAGGCTGATTCGACTATTACTATTCCGGTGCCACAGGAAATGAGGGATAAGCAGGTTACAATTTCTCTGCGAATTCCACCGAATACCGAGCCCTTAACCCGCAATCAGGCAAAGCCAAAGCTTGATTCGAAGCGCAGCATGGTTGTCTGGAATTCGAACCCATCACCCAAGATGGCAAATAACGACGAAGCACATGGAGTTTTTGCCACTTTTCTGCAAAAAGGCTGGGTAAAGAATGCAATTTCTCGAGATATTATCAGAATGAGGCCAATGGATAAATATTACGCCATCAGACTGATTCAGCATATCAGCGAAAACGTTGTAGAAATTGCTCAGGCTCCCAATTTTGGGCAGATTGTAAAAAAATGCAATCTTACAACCTCTGACATCGAAGACTTGCGCCGCCTGATCAAGAGATTCGAAAAAGAACTCGTGGTATTTGGCACCAACACTAAGAAGACCGATAAAGACCTTTTGATGTTGCAGGAACGGTTTAAAACTTCACGCCAGGGAATTCTAAAAGTTCTGCGTGTCGAGGGTGCTGACGACGGTGCGACCGTAATTCACCTCAGCGTCGACTGATACTAAATTTCTAAAAATAATTCCCGCAGTTTTATGGGGGTACCCCCTGAAACTGCGGGAA
>JAQUZA010000133.1 GCA_028691595.1 Candidatus Rifleibacteriota bacterium | reverse complement strand
TTTGCCTCGCTGTTTTCTGACACCGACCTCAATCTTGGCCTGCCCGCAGACGGGTCGGGCCAGGGCAAAAACCCTTTCGGAAACCTTGACCTTGAACTCGATGTGCTAGAGGTGTTTCCCGGCAATGACGAGCCGGCACCGCCTTTGCCCACCGCCCCTGGCAAGAAGCCGCCAGCACCAGCCAAGCCTGCTCCTGCTGACGACAACCCCTTCAACCTTGACAATATAATCGACCTTGACAGCCCGGTTGAAGAAAAGTCGCCATCAAAAAAGAAGGGCACCAAAGACCCATTCGATCTTGATGACTTTGATATCAGCAAATTTAAGCTTTAAGGAGCATGTCGCATTATGAAGTTCTTTCACCCGGTTTTTATGCTTTTTGTGCTGTCTTACCTCTTCAGAATACACAAAGTTGGCAAGCAGGCACTCGCAGTTAACCCAAAATCCCCTGATGCTGACCAGCGGGAGGTTTTTCTGGCGCAACACAAAAAACTCAGCCTGATTGCGGTAGCTTTGTTTTCTGTCGGACTGATTGGTGGAGTTATCGGGGCAATGCAGTTTCTTCAGGTAAAAACAGTTTTCATGCAAACCTACGGCCATGGCTTTGCCGGGGCTATTCTTCTCGGCATCATGTTTGGCAATATCTTTGTTGGTAATTCAATCAAAACACTGGTTAAGGAAAAATCCCGCGAAAATCTGCGGCGTTTCCATTTTACCCTGTTCTACGCGACTCTCTGCTGTTCAGTCTGGTCGCTTATTTCAGGGATATGGGTTCTGGTCAAAGGCCCGATGGTCTAAGAACTCTATAACCTTGCTTAAATGCGCGCCTGTCTTTGCAATGCAGAGGCAGGCGTGTTAATTTTATAGAGTTAAGTATGCAAATGGTTCGCAAGAAACAAGTCAGATTGAAATGCACCCGGGTGCTGGCCAATTGAGTAACTGAAGTTAAGGGGTAGATTATGAAACGACCAACATTTAAAGCTTGTGGCAGATTACTGGCATTAACGGTTTTGGCATCAGGCCTGGTGGTTACGCTGCCTCAAACAGCCGGGGCAGCCACAAGAAAACCCAGAGTAAAACTCCAGAAACCTCAGGTTGAGATCAGCGAAGCTTTTTATGATAAGGCCTGGCGCACTTACCAGATTGGCTCAAAAAAAGAAAAGGGTGAGGTAATCAGATCACTGCGCTCGATAGTGCGCAAATCACCAGAAGAATTTATGGCCCATTATTATCTGGGTATTATGACCGCCGAAGATGGTTCGCCCACCCAGGCCCTGCGCCATTTCGAAACCGCGCTCGTCGGGTTTCCAAAATCAGCAGACATTCATGTGCGCATGGCAACGCTTCTTGACGCAAACAAAAAGAGCAACGAAGCCGTGGAGCACTACCAGAAGGCGCTTGAGCTCGAACCCGGTAATGCTCGCGCCCTGTCAAGACTCGGCATTTTTGAGCTTGAAAACAGCAATCTTGACCGGGCCTATGACATGCTCACCAGAGCCCGGCAATTACAGCCCGACAACCCCGAAACATTACGCGGCCTGGGCTCGATTCTCGTCGATCGCGAGGCGCCGCGCGACGCACTGCCAATTCTCGAGCAGGCGCTTCTCTTCGATCAGAAACACGCCGAAACCCACTGGCTCATTGCCAGAGCCTACGAAAAACTGAACCAACCCGAAAAAGCCAGTGAGCATTTCGCTATGGCCCGCAAACTTGGGCGGCGCGACCCTGAAATGAAAGAACTGATCGGCTACGACCTGGCACGCAGCCTTGCCAAAGAAGGCAAAAACAAAGAAGCCGAAGCAGAATACAAAAAGGAAATCGGCAAAAACGCCGACCCGGCGACCGGGCATTACGAGCTTGCTCAGTTCTACTACGATACCGGTCGCGAAGATGCTTCGATCGACTCGTATGTTCAGGCCTACAAAGCCAACAAAGCTCTCGGCGACGGCGTATTAAAAGCATCAGACATATATCTGCACCGTGAAGACTATAAAAAAGCTGAAGAAATGCTCAATCTGCTGAAAAGTGACCCAGTTTTCAAAGACAAAGCCAAAACAGGCCTTGCCGAGCTTAAAGAGATGCGTGAAAAACAGGAGAAGTTGCGCCTCGAAGCTGAAATGGCCGACCGGAAAATGAATGATTCCGGTGTCGAAGCAAACTTTCTACAGATGCTTGACCTCAATAGTGAAGACGCATCGGCCATCGACGGTTTGATAGAATTTTATAAAGAGCGCGGCTATTTTGAAAAGGCCCTCTACTGGTTCAAAAAATACGATAAAATCCGCCCTACCTCTGACTTTAACCGCAAACTGATCGAAAAAGACCTCAAAAACCGCAACGATCTTGATAACTTTACACTTTTCGGAAGAAAACTGGTCACGCAAGATTTTAAAGGTCGCAAAACCCTCGATAATTCACCCCTCTGTTCGACTAGCCACACCGACAAATACTCAGACAAAACTCACACATTCTGGCTCAAGTCTCTGCCATTGAAAGAATCGGTTATCGATGACGATAACCTTATGAACCTGGCGTTCAACGGCGAAAACGACCGTCTGAAAGAACTGGCTTTTTTGATTCTGCTCGTTCGCCCCGAATATAAAAAAGACCGCAAGCTCATGGAAGGTCTTCTGGAGTTCTATTCTGAGCGCGGCCGCGTTGATGACGCGGTTAAAATGGTCAACAGCCTTAAATCTCTCGGGTATTATACCGCCAGTGAAGCCACTGAAAAACGAGCCAAACTTCGCGAAAAATAAAAAAGTCCTTGCTTTTTAGTGGTTTTTGCTAAAACTATTGGCCTATGTTGTCGAAATAAGACCTATAGAGGTTCTGGCAACCTGCCATAAACCTGTCAAAAGGAGTTTAGATATGAAACGCGGTTTTTCGTTGATTGAACTACTGGTGGTTGTTGCAATCATCGCCATCCTGGTCGGTGTTGCAACCCCGTACTACTCGGACTACGTTCGCGAGAGCAAGAAGGCCAAAGCCCTGCAGGATCTCGATGTTCTCAAGCAGGCTGTGGTGCTCTTCAACTCTCAGGAAGACCTTCCCTATCAGGGCTTACTGGCTTCTGACCCCACTTTGCTTGAACCAGTACCCGTGCTTGGCGAAAATGATTTCAATGGCCTGCAGGGTCGCTATCTTACCTATATCCCGGTTGACCCCTGGGGTAAAAACTACAAACTCGACCCCTATGCCTGCTATGTTTACAGCGAAGGCCCAGACTCAAGAACCGATACAGATAACGTCAAAGACTATTACGTTAAAGATCTGGCCCTGGTCAGAATCGAATGGGAAGACTTTAACAACGACCGTGAAATGACCGCCGGCGATAATCTGTATTTTCAATTTAACAAGCCCCTTTATTGCGCCAATATAAGCGATTCTCACTTTGAAGTTTATGAGAACAACCAGGTTGTTGGCGCGGCCACAGCCTCATTGAAACTGGCAGCCTGGGTTAAACCCGCCGGTTACGACTTTGATACCGCTACCAGTTCTGTTATAATCGCCCAGGTTGGTGCCGGTAATACCGTCAAACTTGGTGTTCATTCAATTGCCTTTCAGGACGACCTAGCAGACCTGAAAAACTATATGGAAGTCCGGGCTGACCGCACCAGATCAACCCCGACCAAGATTTATACCAAAGTCGACCCGAATGTAACTTCACCTTACCGCTACGCAGTACGTACCAACCCGATTAAGATCGTCACCAAATAAAAGAACGTAAACCGCGTCAAAAACCCGGCAGCCCATTGGGCTCGCCGGGTTTCTGCTTTTAACTGAACGACAGGGTTATAGCCGCTGAAACACCTGCCTGGCGGCGGCAACAGTCGTTTCAATATCAGCTTCAGAATGCGCGGCTGAGACAAAAGCGGCCTCAAACTGCGATGGAGCAAGATAGATGCCTTCATTAAGCATTTCTCTGAACCATCTGGCAAAAAGCTGTGTATCTGATTTTTTAGCTGATTCGTAATCTGAAACAGCAGCAGCGGCAAAAAACATGGTCATCATTGAACCATAGCGGTTGCTGACAACTTTTATACCCGCTGACGAGGCCGCTTCAGCCAGCCCTTTCTCGAGTCTCGCCGATTTGGCCAGAAGCCTATCATAAAAAGAGTTATCAGCTTTTATTTTGCTTAGAGTGGCAATGCCCGAAGCCACGGCAACAGGGTTACCAGACAGGGTGCCAGCTTGATAGACGGGGCCTTCAGGGGCAATCTGCGCCATGATATCAGCGCGACCGCCATATACTGCCAACGGCATACCGCCACCGACAATTTTGCCAAGACAGGTCAGGTCAGGTTTAACGCCTGTCAGTCTGCTGACTCCGCCAAAACATCCTCTGAAGCCGGTCATAACTTCATCAAAAATCAGCAGGGCACCATTGGCGGTACAAAGCTGCCTGAGGCTTTCGAGATAACCGGTTGCGGGGTTCACTACCCCCATGTTGCCGCAGACAGGCTCGACAATCATACCGGCAATCTGACCTGAATGTTCTTTAAAACAGGCTTCCAGGGCTGGCAGATCATTAAATGGAACCACAAGAGTATTGCGGGCAATATCGTCTGGGATTCCGGGGCAGCCTGGAATAGCAAGGGTTGCCACACCCGAACCCGCTGAAACAAGCAAAGAATCAGCATGACCATGATAGCCACCGTCACACTTTATGATAATCGGCCGGCCGGTAAAGCCACGCGCCAGACGAACGGCCGACATGGTAGCTTCGGTGCCGCTGCTGACGAAGCGCATTCTTTCGATAACCGGAAACGCTTCGCAGATTAGTTCTGCCAGACGTGTTTCGTTCTCTGTGGGGGCTCCAAAACTCAGACCATTGGCAGCTGTTCTACAGACGGCTGCAACAACGTCAGGGTCTGCATGACCAAGAATAATTGGGCCCCATGAGCCCACGTAATCTATATAGTCACGCCCTTCTACATCAAAAATACGGCTGCCGCTCGCACGGCTGATAAAAACCGGGTTGCCACCAACAGATTTGAAGGCCCGCACGGGGCTGTTAACTCCACCCGTAAACACCCTTACAGCTGATTCCATGGCCTTGCTGTTCACTGGCGGATATCCTCAAAATAGCGCATGGAGGTTTTTTTAAGCTCTTTCTCGGTCTTGAAAACCTTGAAACCATTGAACTTGAAGCGCTCTGAAATACCGGCAACAATATTGCGAAGGTCGTCTTCAGAACGGGCATGAATCATGGTAAAAAGATTATAATGCCAGCCTTCAGGGCATTCACGCTCATAACAATGAGAAACTTCACGCATCTCGGCGATGCTGGTACCCACTTCATCAACTGTTTCTTCGGGGACATCCCAGGCAACAAGAGCATTTGCAGTATGCCCGATCTGGTCGGGCCTGATTGCGGCACCAATTCGCCTGATCACACCCTCATCGCGGCATTTACCGATGATTTCAATAACTTCTTCTTCTGTGCAGCCAACCTTGTTGGCAATACGTTTGAACGGTCTGGTTTCGAGCTTAAAACCATCCTGAAGCTCGCACAGAATCTGGCGGGTCTTACTGTCCATTACTGTCTCCTAGTCAAGATCGACCTTTACTTTGAAGAGCTTCTTCGAAACAAAAACCAGAATGTTTTTGATACCGGTTTTTTCTTTGATAGCAGCAAGTATTTCATCGCGGCGTTCGACCGAGGGCGCAATTACGGTGAACCAGACGTTCGGATTGCCGTCGCGCAGGTAATTATGAGTAATTTCAGAAAACTGGTTAATCACGGCAGCAACTGCTTCGACCTGTTCGGGCGGGGCGTTCAACGCCGCCAGACAGCCCTTGTAACCAAGTTTGCGGCTGTCGAAAAAGGGCCCAAGGTAGCGAATTGCCCCACTCTCGTACATTCTGGCAATACGTGAAATAACCGAAACTTCGTCCATCCAGAGTTTGTCGCCGATTACTTTATATGGCTCAGATTCGAGGGGAAACCGGCCCTGAAGCATCTGCAATATTTCGCGGTCTTTATCGTCCATCAGGCTTGTCCTTCCTTGATCTTGCAATGAAAACCAGTACTGCCATTCAGTCTGGGGGTTATAACAATATACTCAGGTTTTGTCTCTTTGACCAGTAGAAAACTTACAATTAGGGTCGGTGGCCGTATAACTTCCGTGAACAGCGTAAGCACGGGCCCGGCAGCCACCGCAAATTTTATTGAAACGGCACACCCCGCATACTCCTGAGAACATTTCCGGAGTCCGCATTTCCTTCAATTCATGGCTTCCCTGATAGATTTCTTTCAGTGGCGTTTCTCTAACATTGCCCACCACCAGATCAAAATAACCGCAAGGTTTTACATCCCCACGCCAGCTGACGAAAACAAAACCATTGCCGGCCATACAGCTGCGCCCCCGACTGCCCGGGTCACGCCCCATTTCGGCTCTGATCTGTGCATATTGTGGCGCACAGGTAACCTTGACTGGAATCGGCCATGAATCAGCATTTTCAGCAACATAGTGCAGAACCCTGTCAATCTCTGCCTGCGGCAATTCGACTTCTGCAACATTCTCGACAGCCCGCCCGGTCGGAACGATAAAAAACAGATGCCAGGCCGAAGCACCCAGGCTGACTACCCATTCTTTGAGGGCTTCAAGTCGCCCTGAGTTGCCGGGCAAAACAGTAGTGTTAATCTGAAAAGACATGCCGTGGGCTTTTATGCGCAAAAAAGCCTGCAAAGCTGCGCGGTAAGCCCCAGGAACCCGAACAAAGGCATCATGGTCACTTTCGGCTGAAGAATGCATGCTGAAACTGAAATGCCTAATGCCGGCGGCAAAAAGGCTGGCCAGCCGTTCATCGGTGAGCAATCGACCATCGTTGCACGAAACCACCGGGCGATGCCCGAGTTCGATGGCCTTTGCCGCTATTTCTTCAAGATCAGGCCTGAGAAGCGGTTCGCCGCCACTGAGAATAATCAGGGCCGGGCCCATTTCGGCCGCCGAGGCCAGCATCTGCAAAGCTTCAGCGGTAGTAAGTTCTCCAGGGTCGCGACACTCAACAGCAGCAGCCCGGCAATGCGGGCAGGCCAGGGGGCAGGCTCTGGTCGTTTCCCAGGCGAGAACTCGCAAAGATTGTTGGTCGTTATCAGCCGCATGTTTTATGGCATGGGGATGCATCAGTTGCCCTCCTCTGCCAGCCAGGCGGCAACCTGCGGGGCAAAATAAGTAAGAATAAGATCAGCACCAGCCCGGCGCATGGCGGTCAGGGTTTCGAGCACAATCTGGCGCTCATCAACCCAGCCCTTTTCTGCGGCTGCCTTGATCATCGAATATTCGCCAGAAACCTGATATACAGCCAGGGGGCACGAAAAATTATCGCGGGCGGTTTTAAGAATATCAAGATAGGCCAGACCAGGCTTGACCATCAGAATATCGGCACCTTCTTCGAGATCCAGGCCCAGTTCGTGCATTGCGTCACGACCAACGGCAAAATCCATCTGGTAGCCACGGCGATCGCCTTTTCCCGGGGCAGAACCGGCTGCTTCACGAAATGGGCCATAAAATGACGAGGCATATTTGGCTGAATATGACATAATCGGCACATTCTTGCTGCCATGCCGGTCAAGAATAGTTCGTATCGCGGCAACCCGCCCATCCATCATGTCAGAAGGGGCAACCATGTCGGCACCGGCTTTAACATGAGCGAGAGCCATTTCGGCGAGAAAATTCAATGAAGAGTCGTTATCGACGCATCCGTCTGCACCAAGAACGCCACAATGACCATGCGAGGTATAAGCACAAAGGCAAACATCGGTTATCAGGTAAGCCTGTGGGCATCTTGCCCTGATATGCCTGATTGCCTGACAGACGACACTTTGATCGCTTGAAGCGCAGCGCCCCTCAGGGTCTTTGGCCGCTGGCACGCCAAAAAGAATGAAGGCGACC
>JAQUZA010000132.1 GCA_028691595.1 Candidatus Rifleibacteriota bacterium | reverse complement strand
CCAAAGGACGGTTGCCCACAGTCATATTCTGAGGGAAGAATCACAGGTCAGGAGAGTGCTTTATGCCCTGCAAACCGGCAGTTCCATTGACCGACTTTTAAAAGCCTACCATGAATTAATCGAATTTCGCGGTGTAATCCGGGAACGAATGCTCGAGCAACAGAGAATCGTTACAGCTTCCCCAGCAATAAGGGGAATGGCAAGTGATGCCCTCAGAACATCACTTTTTCGCGAGGTTGCCGGCAATGCCTCGCTGTTTCTCTACCCCTATTTCGCTGTTTTGAGCTGGCTTTCCCCGGGTATCTCGCCTGAAACGACAGAAATTTCAGTAAGAACCGCGATGGCGGCAAATTTTAAGCTGGCAGAATGCTTTACCAGCGCCCGCCGATTTCTTGAAGATCGTCATCTCCCAGCTGACCTGGTCGCTCTGCCAGAATCTTTTCAGCCCGGCAGAGAAAATGGCCAGGTGTTTCTGCAAATAATCGAGGAAGCCCAGTCTAGATCAGAGGCCACAGCAATTAAGTTCTACCTGGTTATCGGAAACATCCTGCCTCTTTTTGTGCTGTTTCAGGCTCTTTACAGGTCTATTATCAGCTGGGGCAGCAGTATGTGGCTACCGGGCGATTTTTTTGTGCATGCCCTTTTTCTTATTGTAGTTTCGACACTGCCTGGCTATCTTCTTGTTTCAAAAGCTATCAACCGTATATCTGCCGGCTTTTCACTGCAATCATCAAACAAAACTCCTGAGTTGCCTGCTTTTGATCATAATATCAGTGAAATAGAAAGAATACTCCAGGAAGCCTCAGAGTTAAGCAATCTTGCAGAGGCCCAGCTGACTGACCTTCGCAGCCAGTTGCCCCAGGAAACATTTGGGATCAGCACCAGAAATTAAAATTAGAAAATCTGGATACAATAGTTAAGACAAAAATCACACCGGCCAGAGTTACCCAGATAAGATCAAAAAAGCTGAACCGAAACCTATGATATCTGGTTCTGGCAGCAGAGACCCGGTATCCCCTCGCCTCCATGGCTTCGGCAAGTTCTTCAGCCTTCACAATAGCCTGTGAAAGCGTGGGGATCATAAGTGGCATCAGAGAAGCAGCTGATGAGAAAAAACCACCGCTGAGTCTTGCTCCTCGTGCAATCTGCGCCATTCTTATACGATCAATCTCTGTTAGCATAACTGGCAGAAAGCGAACGGCGATAACCATTACCAGAGCGAGTTCGCGTGCAGGGAGCCGGAAAAATTCAAGAGGCATGAAAACAATTTCCCAGAAATACATCAATTCAGATTGAGGCGAGATGGTCAAATAAACCCCGGCCGTGAAAAAAACCCCGAGGATGCGTATTATTCCTTCGAAAGCTGCCAGCAGATCAAAGCCATCGCCTTTAAAACCTTGAACGAGACCAACGATAATAAGTAGCAGACTGATGCGTCTGATTGAAAAAAAGATACTTCTCAAAGGCAATCTGGCTAACAATAACATCGCAAGTAGACAAACCAGAAAACCTGCAAGCAGCGAAACTTCGAGAGCGGCCAGTGAGAAAAAAATAATGAGGACAAAAGCAAGCCCGCGCTTCACCAGGGGATTCAAACGATAAAGAAAGCTGGACCCTTGCTTAAAGCCGATTTGCATTACTGGCTGCCCTCTTTAAGAATTCTGCGACTGCAGTCGCATTAACTTCCGGAAGGTCTGCCCGATCCGTAAAGTTTGTCATGGCCCGTTCATACCACCCAGGCAGCGGGTAAAAATCAGAATTTTTAAGCGAAAGAGCAAGAAACTCGTTGCCATCGAACCAGTCACCCCGGCCTTCTTTTAAAAACAGTATCCGGGATTGGTTTTGAATGAAAATTTCGGGTTCATGGGTGACAACAACAACGATATGCTTGGCAGCCATCTCTGCAAGCATGGTTGCCAGGCTGGTCTGACCACGGCGGTCAAGGCCTGCCAATGGTTCATCGAGCAAGATTAACGGAGGCAGAAAAACAGTACAGGCGGCCAGGGCCAGTCTGCGTTTCTCACCACCAGAAAGTTCATGAGGATGTATCTTGTAGTATTGATCAGGTTCAAGGCCCCATCTTAAGAGCCAGCCACGAGCTCTGTCGATTATTTCTGATTCGGGTAACTGCCTCATTCTTAGGGCAAATTCAACTTCATCCCCAGCTGTCGCATTAAAAAAAAGCGATTCAGGGTTCTGAAAAGCAAGCGAAAAATTACCAGAAGGATCGAATTTACCATTCTCATCGCGAATCTTCCCCGAAAACTCCTTATGAAAGCCTGCTACAGTCAGCAAAAGGCTGCTTTTTCCGCTACCAGCACGGCCTACGACAAGATTGACCTTTCCGGGAACAAATTTGCCTGAAAGTGAGGTCACAACCTTATGCCCACCATATGAGATTGTCAGGTCTTCAAATTGAAGAAATTCTTTCACCTGCAGGCCTCCAGAATCTCTTCCAGTTTCCAGGCTTCGGGGCGGTTCAACCAGTTGAGCTGGGAAGACTCTTTTTTCAGTTCATCAACTTGCCCGGAGAATACAAGCCCACCATTCTCGAAGCAGAAAATATTTTCAAAATGAAGGATATCTTCCGGAAGCTGTGAAATTACGAGAATGCCGATGTTTTGTTCATGAGCAAAACCTGAAACAATGTTCCAGAAAACTGAACGGGCCCATGGGTCGAGGTGTGATGTCGGCTCATCAAAGATTATCCAGGCAGGTCGCATAACCATTACCGAGGCAATACACAGCATCTGCTTCTGCCCACCCGATAAAAAATGTACCGGAGTATCGAGTAAATGAGCAAGTCCGAACTGCTTAGCAGTTTCCTCAACCCTGACAAGCATTTCCTCATGCGCAATACCAAGGTTTTCAAGCCCAAATGCGAGATCTTCAGCAACCGTGGTTCCAACAATCTGGGTATCTGGCGTTTGAAAGATTATTCCAGCAAGAAACTGGCAATTGCCTGAATGCGTATTTGGCTTAAAGCCGTCAACAGTTATCTCGCCGCTTTGAGGTGTAATCAGGCCGGCAATAAGGCGTGCAATTGTAGATTTTCCACTGCCATTTCCGCCAACGATACCATTAATCGTACCTTTCTTGCATGAAAAAGAAACCTCCTTCAATTTGAAGGAGGTTTCCATTTTCTCGTTATACCGGAAGCAAACCCGGTCAAGAAGAATCATGTCAAACCGGGTTCACCATCATTTGGTGAATTCGATTATGGCCATTTCGGCGTTATCGCCGCGGCGATTGCCAAGTTTGTAAATGCGGGTGTAGCCACCGGGAACCGTTTCAAAACGTGGGGCTATGCGATTAACAAGCTTGGTGACAGTGCCTTCTACCCTCAGAATTCTCTGAGCATTCTTTCTTTCTTTGGTTACACTCTTGCCATCCTGGTCGACAGTGCGTTTGCAGGTAGCGGGAATGTAATCAACGATGAATTCGGGTTTCGGGTTCTTGTCTGGGTCAGCAATGAATTTTTCAGCTGCATCACGGGTATCTTTATCAAGATTGGAAAGATACTTTTTGATTTCGTTGCGGCCAGCGATTTCACGATCGTTACAACCGTGAAAGAAACCTTCAAGAAGGGTTCGCTTTGCTGACTTCAAACCAGCAGTCTGAGCCTGATCTTCGCCTTTGATGGTGAGCATCTTTTTGGCGATGGTCAAAGCTTTTTCAATTTCACGGCGCAGATCTTTTGCTTTCTGCAGCGTGGTTTCGATTTTTTCATATTTAACAAGTGAAGTGCACAAAGATCTCAGCAGAGCCAATCTCTGATGTGATTCGCGACCAAACTTGCGTCCACTTTTCTTGTGTCTCATTCGTCATTTCCTCCGGCGGTGCCATCATCGTCAGGAAGACTCATGTTGAACTGACTGAGTTTTTCTCTGACTTCTTTGAGCGACTTTTTACCAAAATTCTTGATTTCGAGCAGCTCGGAAACTTTTTTGTTAACAAGCTCACCAAGAGTCTGAATACCAGCTTTCTTGAGGCAGTTTCTCGAACGGACTGAAAATTCGAGATCCTTGATAAGGATATCGTGATGACCCTTTTGAGGGGCTTCCTGTTTCTGGGAAGAAACCATAACGAGTTCTTCCTTGTGAGTGGGAGTGCCCTTCTTGTCTTCGACGATTTCTTCTTCAAGAGCCTTGAACAGATCTACATGAGCCATCAGGAATTTTGCCGAAAGCTCAACAGCTTCAGCAGGCTGCATGCTGCCGTTTGTCCAGACCTGAAGGTTCAGCTTGTCGAAATCAATATTCTGGCCAACGCGAGCATCAGAAACGTTATACATGACTCTGGTAACGGGTGAGAACTGTGAGTCTACAAGAATTGTACCAATTGGTTGATTGGCAGTCTTGTGATTATCAGCTAGAACATACCCACGACCACGCTTGAAGGTTATATCCATTCCAAGTGTGATATCGCCTGTAACCTGGGCAATGTGAACGTCTTCATCAATTACGAGAAGGTCAGGATGTGAAGGCAGATCAGCAGCGGTAACGTCAGCGGGACCCTTAACTTCAAGTCGAAGAGTGATGGGTTCATCAATCTCAACATTAACAACAAGTTTTTTGAGGTTAAGAATAATTGCAGTTACATCTTCAACAACGCCCGGAATACTACAGAATTCATGAAGAACTCCGTCGATTTTGACGCTGCTGACAGCCGAACCGGGGAGAGAAGCGAGCAGAACTCTGCGGAAAGCATTTCCGAGGGTCTGGCCATAGCCTCTTTCAAGAGGTTCAACTTCCACGAGTCCGTGGTTTGCATGTTCGCCTTCAGTGTATTTGACTTTGGGTCGATTAATTTCAATCACGCGAATTAGCCTCCTGTTAAGCTTAGCGAGAGTAGAATTCGATAATCAGATGTTCCTGGATCTTCGGGTCAAGCTGAGTGCGCTCGGGAAGAGCAACAAACTTACCCTTCAGGTTTTCGCGATCTACTTCGAGCCATGAACTGGCATCGCGGCTTGAGTTAATTTCAAGTGCATCTTTAATCTGAGGTCTGATCTTGCTGCTTTCGCGGATAGCGATAACATCACCGGCTTTGAGCTGGTAACTGGGGATGTTGCACTTGCGGCCGTTGATATCAAAGTGACCCTGGGTAACCCACATACGGGTCTGGGCGCGTGAAAGACCGAAGCCCATGCGGAAAGCTACGTTATCAAGACGAGTTTCAAGCTGGTGCAGAAGGTTAACCCCTGAGTTACCAGCTTTGCGGCTTGCGGTTTCGAAATATTTACGGAACTGGCGTTCCAGAATTCCATAGGTTTTTCTGAGCTTCTGCTTGGCGCGAAGCTGTACTTCGTAGCCGGTAGCCTTTTTTCTCATCTGATTGGAGCCATGCTGACCGGGAACAAAAGCGCGGCGTTTAAAGGCGCACTTTTCGGTGAAACAGCGGGCACCTTTAAGGAAAAGTTGGTCGCCTTCACGGCGGCATATTCTACAAACTGAACCAGTATATCTAGCCATGATAAAGCCTCCTCAAACGCGGCGTCGCTTTGGAGGGCGACAACCATTGTGTGGAATACCGGAAACGTCTTTAATAGCAGTTACTGACAGACCAACGGTCTGCAGGGCGCGAATAGCAGATTCGCGGCTCATGCCAGGTCCGGCAACAAAAACTTCCACTTCTTTCATGCCGAATTCAAGTGCGCGTTTAGCGGTGATTTCAGCAGAAACCTGAGCGGCATACGGGGTAGATTTCCTGGATCCTCTAAAACTGTTTGAACCAGATGAAGACCAGCAAAGAACATTACCGGTCATATCGGTAATGGTAACAATAACATTGTTAAAAGTTGACTGAATGTGTGCCTGACCCTTAGCGACAATTTTCTTTTCTCGCTTTTTGGTCCGGACTTTGGACTTAGCTCCTGATTTCGCCATTTTATGCTCCTTAAATCAGTTTACATCCTCAAAAAAAGCTTATTTGCTCTTTCTGATAGCTTTTCTCGGACCTTTGCGGGTGCGAGCATTGGTTTTAGTTCTCTGACCGCGGACCGGAAGGCCTTTGCGGTGTCTGAGACCACGATAACAACCGATTTCCATCAATCTCTTGATGTTCATTGAAATTTCGCGTCTAAGATCGCCTTCTACACGGAATTCAGAATCAAGAACCTTTTTAATTGAAGAAATTTCATCTTCAGTAAGGTCTTTGACGCGGGTGTCGGGGTTGATATTGGTCTTTGCAAGAATCTGCCCTGCAGTAGTCCAGCCAATCCCGTAGATGTAGGGGAGAGCTGCTTCGACTCTTTTGTTTCGAGGCAGATCAACGCCTGCTATACGTGCCATAAATTTCCTCCTGTCTTAGCCCTGTCGCTGTTTGTGTCTGGGATTTTCACACAGAACACGAATAATACCGCGACGTTTAATGATTTTACACTTTTCACAGATTTTCTTAACAGATGCCCTAACTCGCATTTTTTTCCTCCTGCGTGCTGTTTGCTATCGTTTCGTCAGGACTTATTTAAAACGATAGACGATTCGCCCACGGGTTAAGTCATAGGGAGTCAATTCTACGGTAACCTTGTCTCCAGGAAGAATACGAATGTAATGCATTCTCATCTTTCCGGAGATGTGAGCGAGAACCATGTGACCATTTTCAAGTTCGACCTTGAACATGGCATTTGGAAGAGGTTCTACAACCTTTCCGTTGACCTGTATGGTATCACCTTTGCTCATTGTTCGACTATTGCCCTTTCTTTAACCCGCCTGGCAGGTTGAGGTGAGAATTCTGGGACCCTGAGGGGTAATGGCAACCGTATGCTCAAAGTGTGCACTCAAAGCTCCGGTTGTCGTTATCGCCGTCCAGCCATCCTGCTTTATGGCTATCTCCGGGTCACCGTATGTAGCTATGGGTTCGATCGCCAACACCATCCCTGCTTTCAGCCGCGGCCCCTCTTCAGGGGTACCAAAATTCGGAACGGGTGGTTTTTCGTGGAGCCTGCGCCCCACCCCATGACCCACAATCCTTCGAACCACTGACAGACCGCCGGTCTCGATGACCTCCTGAATGCTTTGTGAAACTTTTCCCAAAGTATTGCCGGGAAGTAAATTACGAATTCCGGCCAACAGGGCCATCTTCGTAATCTGCAGGAGATGATTGATTTCGTTTGGAGGGGTGGCCCCCAGAAACAACGTCTCTGCCATATCCGCGTAGAAGCCATTTCGTTTTATTCCGATGTCGAGTTTAAGTAGATCTCCTGATTGAAGAACCCTGGACGACGAGGGAATACCGTGAACAACTTCTTCGTTGAGACTGGAACATATCACCCCCGGGAAATCTCTATAGCCAAGAAACGCTGGTAAAGCGCCGGCCCGCAAAATCTCTTCATGGGCAAAATCTGCCAGTTCTAAAGTTGAAACACCGGGTTTGGCCTGATGCTTAACTTTATCAAGAATGACCGAAAGAATTCGGCCATTCTCCTGCATTGTCTCGATTTCCTGAGGTGTTTTCAGGTTAATCAAGGCTTGTTCAGTTTGTCGATTATATCACAGATTTCAGAAAAAATCATCTCTATTTTTTTATTTCCATCAACAGTGTACAACTTTTTTCGCTTCTCATAAAAATCGATTAAAGGAGAAGTTTGATCATGGTACACTTTAAGGCGATTAAGAATAACTTCTTCTGAATCGTCTTTGCGTTGATAGAGCTCGCCCTGGCAACGATCGCAAACACCCTCAACCTTCGGTTTCAGATATTCGAGATGATATGAAGCACTGCATTGACGACAGATTCTTCTTGCTGTAAGTCGATCTGTGAGTACCCCATCAGGTACCATCATGGCAACGACTCCAGATAGAGGCATATTGTTGTCATTAAGCGAGCGATCAAGCGCCTCGGCCTGGCCTCCGTACGTGGAAAACCATCGAGAATGAAACCATCACGACAATCATCAGCAATGAGTCGGTCAAGAAGAAT
>JAQUZA010000131.1 GCA_028691595.1 Candidatus Rifleibacteriota bacterium | reverse complement strand
TCTTTATGCTGTTTGATTAGGGCGGCAGCAGTTCTAGTCACTTCAGGCTGCTGAGGTACAAGGTTGTCAACGGGCAGTTTGTGAAAATCCAGTGCAAATGCCTGGTTTGAAGGAAACAGTTCGACAGGCATTGTGTCAAATGAGGGCTTAACCTGTTTGCCTGATGCTTTGCGGGTAGCCATCAATTCTTCGAGTTCACCGTTAGAGGCTTCAGCTGGAATATTTGTTTGGGTACTTTCCTGATTATTTTCGGGCTGGCCTTTTTGGGCAAGCGACTGAAGAAGCTCAGGGGCTTTGCGTGATATATACGGGGCGGCTAACAACAGCGTCAATATGAATGACACGGCCATCACTTTTATGAACAACGCTCGTAAATGTTTATTATTCAGCATTGTAATCAACCGCCAGCAAAGATCGGGTTTCACCGATGCTTACTCTGACAGGGTAGTCAGGAAAGTACAACCTTGGGTTATGAACCACCTTCAAATGGCCACCATCGGGAAGATTGCGCATTTCGAACAGATTGTCGATCATGAGGTTTCCGAAGATGTTGACGCTTTTGCCGTCAAACTCGATGCCCCCTTCTGATGATGAAGATACTGAAGAGTTGTCGCTGAAGCAGCTTGTTGCTGCAAGAGAGGCATAGATGTTGGCTGTGCCGGTGTCTGATTTGATGACAAAACGACCGCTCATCAGGTAAATCCCGAGTGAATCATTTTTGCTGTCTACCGGTGAAAGATTGCCAATGTGGCAGTGCCCTTCATCCATTATTATGCGGCCCCTGCCGGTGTATTTTTGCACCGAACTCAGGTCGAGGGGCTTGCCGGCAGAATTGACGATTAACAGAACCCCGTCAAGATCGAGAGTTTTTTTGCCATTTATGTTTTTGATACGGTCGCTGATAAACTGATCTGTGGTCTGGTAAAAGTGCGAAACAGTGCGAAGTGACTCGTCAAACGCCGGAAAAACATCGTAGCCCTCGATACCGCTTTTTACTGCCGTTGGGGTTTTTGCCGCAGTGGCACCGGCACCGAAGAAGAAATTGTTGATCGAAAAATGTTCGATCGGCATTGACATGAGACGGTCTGTGCGCTTGTCTACCGGCGGGCTGAGTTGTTTGCCTGAAAAGGTTTCGGCCGGGTTCTCGTAATGCATCGGAACCGGTGGAAATGGCACGTCGAGGGTATTTCCGCCATGCAGATTGAACGAAATGCTAATTTCATCAACAAAAGCAATCTTGAAAAAGCGTAGATGCACTGGCCCTTCAACGTAAACGGGTATGTCACGGCCTTCGCCGAACAGCAGCGGCATTTTGCCGCCCGCAACCCTTTGAGGATTGGCTGTTTTTATCTGGTGAAAATATTCGCTGATACCTGAAAAAGGGTGTTCATCAGTAAAGGATTTCCCGCCTGAACCCATGATGCTGGCGTAGTCAGAATACCCGTAAAAATATTTCCAGTTATGCATCAGTGAGCTGACAAGCGATCTGAAGATATCTGAATTTGCCGGGTTTCCACCTGATTTCTGATAGTCTTTGGCGATGACATAGCCAAGTGAACCCTCGGTAGCTGAATAGTCTTTGCTCGAATCAATGATTGATTTGTAGATGTTCACCAGCTCAGGGGTTTTATGAAAATCGCTGGCCGGAGAAAAGGAACCTGAGATTGTCGAGAAAGGAAATGGCGGGTTAACGAAGAAGAGATTGCCATTGCTGGCGGCGGCATACTGGCTGTTAATCGTCTGAAACGAACCTGGTTTGTAAAACCCCCCAAGCAGTCGACGGTCTTCTTTGAAATCAAGATCGAGTAATACCGGTGGAGTTTTGGCGCTGCGGGCACCCTGTGGAAACTCAGGACAGGAAGGGTAAGAACGGTTGCCAAGGTAGACAAAAGAGTATCTGGTCGGGTCATCAGGAGTTACACCCTGAACAATGATGCGTTTTTTGGGGCTGTTCAGTGACCGGCAGAAACTTTTGACGAAAAGTGCGTATTTATCGGTAAAGGGGTCTGCCAGATCGACTATTTTGATTTCGCGGCGTTCTTTTACCCTTATTTCAGCGGGTATATCCTTGTATCTGGCTTTGCCGATCAACTCAACGTGGCCAATATATGAGGGGCCCGGCGCATTAACCCGTTCAGTTACAATAATGCTGACCTGGCCGGAAACTTCACCCTTTTTGCCCAGGTATTCATCGACCAGTTTATTTGACAGTTTCAGTGCTGAGGCCGGAAAATCAGCCTTGTAGACAACCCTGGCTCCATCGCCGGGTTTCGATTTCCAGAAACTTTGAATCCGACTGCCAATTGTGCTGTTTCTGTCATTAACTCCGGCTTTAACTGTCGCCAGCATTTCATTTATGCCTGCCTGAGCCAGTAATACGACCCGTTCCTGCTCGATTGTCCGGTTTAATTGAAGAACGGCACCACTTTTATGACTGCTCAGTCCGATAATCATTATCATCATTACCAGCGCCAACGTGCAGACCAGAAAAAGTACAAAACCACGTTTCCCGCGGAGCGTGGCTGCCGGGGAAAAGGCTTGCAACAACTTTTTTAACGTGGTTTTCATCTGGCTGTACTAAAGAATAGCATTAAAAGACCATGGCTGTCATCAGCAGCCCCTGGTTCTTTGTTAAACTTGAATCATAAAAGAGCCGCCCCGAAGCTTGCTGCGGCTTTATTGGTCTTAAGCAGCAGCAATTTGGCATCGGGGCGATCTTTTAAGGTTCAGCTCAATCCCAGTTGAGGCCGGGTTCAGAGTTAGCAGCGGGAAGAGGTGCGCTGTCAATAATAGTATTGGTTGTATCTATTGCGCCAGATTTAACCGGTTTGAAACCTTCACTGATAACTTTTTTGATTACAGCTTTGGTCGCAGTGTTGGTGGCCTTGTTCGAAACGAGCTGACCGGCAGAATTAAGTATCATATCATCAGCACTGCCAACGAGAGTGTCGGCGAAGTCTCCGGCAATATTGCCAAGTCCTTTTGACACAACGCGGTTAAGAGCTTCCTGGGCCGCAGCTTTGGTGACTTCTTTGCCGAGAACGCCAAGAAACTGTTTGTCGTCGGTGATCGCCTTGTCAGCTGCTTTAATGAGAGTGTTACCTGCAGCTTTAAGAATGGCTGAGGCAATGCCCGTTGCTGTAGCTGCCTTGCCGGTAATTGCCGCAATCGGCCCGGCAATCGGTGCAGCCGGCGGGAAGGCGCAAATTGCAGTGCAGAGAAGCCCGACGCTGCCGAGAACCATTGAGGCGGTTGACAAGGCATTGGCGGCATCCAGAAGTGTCTGACCGGCATCTTTGAGAGCCTTCTGGTAGATTCCAAGAGCTGAAGCGTTTTCGTCTATGCTGCCATAAACTTTTGAGGGGTCTGTTTTGGCTGCTGCTTCAAAAGAACCACTTTTGAGGAGATCCATGGTTTTCTTTGCGTCATCCTGGAGCTTCTTGATATCTTCGTTGGCTTTTTTGATTTTGGGAACGTAGCGTTCGAGCTCCTGTTTTTCTTTTAGGGCCGCGGCTTCTTCTTCAGATCGGTCTTTGCCACCGAGCCACGTGGGCCTGTTTGCCCAGGCATTTTTAATATCATTGATGCGGTTCAGCGTCCATTCTGATACTTTGCCCAGCTCAATGGGCTTAATGGACATAATCTCATCGTAGGTCTTCTGAAAATCGCCGACCGCCTGTTCAATCTGCGCTTTCTGGTTGGCGGATTCCTGGGCGGCAACAATTGTCGGCACAAAAGTCTGCATGAAAAAAGCGAACATTACCATCAAAGCAACGAGTTTACGCTTATACCTGTTCATATTGACCTCCGATTTTTTCATCTTCTACTTTCATTATACCAACAGCCTGAAAAAAAGTTTTTAATTATTGAAACATTGTACGTGTTTTATCAATTTCAGCCTGATGAAAAATTCGACGCTCTGTGTTAGTGTGAAGCCATGTACCCAATACTATTTGAATATGGCCCAATTCGTATCGGTTCTTATGGAGTCACGCTCGCTATTGCTTTTATCAGCGCTTTTGCCCTGATAAACTGGCAGTTTCGCAAACATAAATGTGATGTTGAGCTCGCATGGGATTTACATTTTTTGGCCATTTTTGGCGGCATGATTGGCTCGAGAATAATGTTTATTCTCGAAAATTTCAGGGCTTTTCTGGCTGACCCCATGTCAATGATTTTTTCTACTACCGGTTTTTCGGTGCTGGGCGGGTATGTTCTCGCCCTCGCATTATGTATCTTTCGCGTAAGATCTGCGGGCCAGCCCTTCTTCAGGATTGCCGATATCTACGTTCCTGGCATGGCAATTGGTTATGCCATCGGGCGCATCGGTTGCATTGTTGCCGGAGACGGTTGCTATGGCCTGCCTTGCGAACTTCCCTGGGCCATGAGTTTCCCTGAGGGCATCGTTCCGACGCTCAGTGCTCAGAATTCAACACTGGCGCATACGTATGCTGAACTGTTTCCGGGCAAGCCCATACCTGTAGATATTCATGTGCACCCAACCCCCCTTTACGAGTCTTTGTCTACCTTTCTACTGCTGCTGATTTTGTTGCTGGTTAACTGGCGCATTGGCGGCGGGCGGCGGTTCGCTTTTTTTCTTGTCTGGTTTGGTGTGTCGAGGTTTTTTGTTGAATTTATACGTTTGAACCCTTTTGATTACTGGGGCCTGTCTTCGAGCCAGCTGGTTTCGCTTTTCTTTGTTCTGGCCGGCTTGATCATTGCGGCAACGTCTTCGGCCCGTCTGGCCCGTATTGCAGCAGCTGAACCGGCGAAAGAGCTTCAGGCCCAAGATTGAAAACGATTTGTTAATGCGGTATTCTGTCTGAAAATATTTATTGTCGAAAGGCTCACAGCATATGGCTCTGATTTTAGTCAGAGAAATAGTTCAAGATCAGGGATTACTTGTCGTAGCAGGTAAGGAAGGCCTGGATCGTAAAGTTATTTCGTCAGAAGTGCATCGACCTGGCCTTGAACTTGCCGGGTTTTTTGAACATTTCGGTTATGAGCGCATAATCGTGCTCGGGCGCACCGAACTCGCCTATCTTGGCGAACAAAGCGCCGAAATTCGCAAGGTTAGACTTCGCCAGCTGCTTTTTTTCAATATCCCCTGCATTATCATCACCGATGACCTGCTGGTTCTAGACGAGTTGCTTGAATTGTGCAACCAGAAAAAAATCCCGTTGCTGCGCACTCCGGCTCGCACCGGCGAGTTTATTTATCAGCTTTCCCGCTATCTTCATAATCGATTTGCCCCACGCAAGAGTGTTCATGGCGTATTTGTTGAAGTTTATGGTGTGGGTATCCTGATAATGGGCCCTTCAGGAATCGGCAAAAGCGAATGCGCTCTTGAATTGATAAAGCGCGGGCATCGTCTTGTTGCTGATGATGCCGTTCAGCTGATGAAAATCAGTGATACCAAGGTAGTTGGCTCCCCAGACGAAATGATCAGACATCACATGGAAATTCGCGGCCTGGGAATTATAGACATCAGATCATTGTTCGGCATCGCAGCAACTGCTGACGAAAAGCCGATTGACATGGTCATAAATCTTGAAAAATGGGATGATCACAAGGAATATGATCGCCTGGGGATTTTTCAACGCACCATAAGATTTCTAAAAGTTGAAGTTCCATCGACTACCATTCCGGTGCGTGAAGGTCGAAACCTTGCTGTAGTTATCGAAACTGCTGCCATGAACTTCTATCTTCGCCGGATGGGCATTCTCAGTGCCGAAAAATTTTCGAAACAGCTGCGGGCAAAAATGAGCGGTGAGTTCTGATGCTGCTTTCTCTGAGGCGCAAATTCAGCCACGAAATCAGAGCCCGTCGCTGGGTTGCTTTTCTTTTTCTGGGTCTGCTGATGATGTGTTTCGGCTTCGTTTTTGCATCTCTCTCTACCATTGTTCTGGCTCCGGCAAGTATCGAAACAATTCGTAGTTTTCATCCGCTGGCGCTGGCATTTTCAGCCTTGTCAGCTTTTCTTATCAGCACTTTCTGGCTGTATAGAGGTTTCAGAACTGCCTTCAGGTTGCTTGACAGCCGCGATCACGGGCTTTCAACAAGATTGCGTGAATTCGTCTTTCAGAAAAGTCAGGCAAACGAGAAACTTCTTTCGATGGTGGCGCTTGGCGGCGGAACAGGTCTGAGTTCTTTGTTAAAAGGTCTTAAAGAACTGCCTGTAGATTTGACAGCCATTGTTACCGTTACAGATGACGGCGGCTCTTCCGGGCGACTGCGAAAAGAGCTGCAGATTCTGCCCCCTGGCGATATCAGAAACTGTCTTGTTGCGTTATCCAGGTCCGAAAGCCTCTTGTCGCGTCTTTTTCAATACCGCTTCGGTGAAGGCGGAGAAATAGAAGGGCACAGCTTCGGAAACCTTTTTATTGCCGCAATGACCGGGGTTATTGGCGACTTCAGCAGCGCCGTGCGCGAAGCCAGCAGCATTCTTGCCATCAAGGGGCATGTAATTCCGGTGACCAACGAAAATGTGCAACTTGTCGCCCAATTTGAAGACGGCAGCGAAATAACCGGCGAAACAGCTATCTGTAGCGCGCGTCGCCGGATAGTAAGAATGAGCTTGAACCCGGCAGCGCCAGCTGCGAATCAGGAAGCTTTAAGCAGTATCGATGATGCCAATATGATTGTTCTTGGCCCTGGAAGCTTATTTACCAGTGTCATTCCCAATCTCCTCGTTCCAGGGGTTGCCGAGCACATCAATAGCAGTAGCGCCAGGGTAGTTTATATCTGCAACGTTATGACTCAGCCCGGCGAAACCGATTCTTATAACGCTGCCGACCATGTCAGAGCCATTCTTGAAAAAACTTCCCTGAAGCGCATCGATATCGTTGTCGTTAACTCGCGGCGTTCAGCCAAGCCACTGATGGCAAGGTATGAGAATCGCGGTCAGTTCTGGGTGCCTCCCACCGTTAAGAAAATCGAAGACATGGGTATCAGGGTGGTGGCGGCCGATATGCTGCTTGAATCAGATATGCTGCGTCATAACCCGAATCTGCTCGCCGCAATACTTATCGGTCTGATCAATGAAACCGGGGTTGCAAAATCATCTGCACACGCTGATGTTGATGATGGCGAAGATGGCTTTTTCGATGATTGAGGCTGTCGATGCTTGAATATTCAATGCGCATCAGGCGCGAACTGTTGCATCTTATTGCTCTCAACGGTCTTCAATGCTGCAGACAGTCTTTTCTTGTCAGTCTGTTGCAGGGGCCCAGAATCTGCCCGTTTGTCAAAGCAAGACGTATGCTGCAGCGCCGTCTTGTTAAATGTCTGCAGATCATCCTTCCTGGCGATCAGAGTATCAGTGTTCAGGGGGCCAGGGTATCGTTACCTGGTTACGATCAACTGGTGCTGCGCGAAAAATTCGTTGACCGCATGGGCAGATTCTCTGACACAATGTCTGCTAAGCATTGTCTGAGTGCCTTTCTTCAGGGATTGTTCGTATCGCATGGCTATATTCAGAACCCCGATCGTGGCTACCATCTCGAATTCAGACTTAGGGGAAGATGGCTCACCGCAGCTTTTAAAAAGGTCGCTGCCCACTTGCGTCTGCGATTCTGTGTTTATAAAAATAAACGCTACTGCAGTTTTTACATGAAAAGCGGCCGTCGTATCACTGCCTTGCTCAATCTGCTCGGCCTTTTTGACCGTAGCCTTGAATTCGCCGACTTACGTGCAACCAGAAGCCTTCTCTCAATGGTCAATCGCCAGGTTAATTCTGAAACGGCCAATATCAACAGGCTGATAACCGCCGCTGAATCCTCGATTTCTCATATTCGTGAACTTCTTGAATATGAAGACCAGGAAATCTGGACTGAAAGCCTGCATCAGCTGGCACAGATCCGTATGAAGTTTCCGCACGACAGTATCGAGGCACTTGGTAAAAGATTTAACCCGCCCCTGACC
>JAQUZA010000130.1 GCA_028691595.1 Candidatus Rifleibacteriota bacterium | reverse complement strand
GGTTTTGCAGACCTTCGCCTTACCACTTGGCTATGCCGCCGGGCAAAACAAATGGCCAGGGTCGGAATCGAACCAACGACACACGGATTTTCAGTCCGTTGCTCTACCGACTGAGCTACCTGGCCTTTTAAAGTGAAACGGATCGGACGGGACTCGAACCCGCGACCTCCGCCGTGACAGGGCGGCATTCTAAACCGACTGAACTACCGATCCATTGCGGTGGGCGCTGACGGGCTCGAACCGCCGACCACCTGGGTGTAAACCAGGAGCTCTTCCAACTGAGCTAAGCGCCCTTGTCACGATGACAAGATGATATTATCATCAACTGTACCGGCTGTCAACAAAAAAGTGTTTTTTTTAATTATCAGAAGGTAACAACCTTCTGCACTTGATTAATAGCGTCTAACAAATCAAAATGATTGGCCAGCTTGCCCGCTCTCAGCGAATTTTTTAAATCGAGTTTATCAAGAGCGTGCCCTGCCACCAGAACCCTCACGCCGAGTCGTTCAATCTTATTGATGGTAGAAAGAAGCGGACTGCCTTCGACACAGGCTTTCACTGAGTTATTCCAGAAAACGAGGGTTCTGGGCACAAGTTCACTTTCAGAGAGAGTTATCAATATGTCACGAAACGAACTTTTGCCGAGATCATCGTTTTCACCGATATACAGACGGGTAAACATCATCAGGTAATTTGAAATTTTGGCAGAGGGTACCCACACCCTCTTTTCAAAATAGACACCCTCGAAATAACTGTGATCAAGTTCGCTACGCTGGCTCAGAGGATTAGTCCTTTGGTGAATTTGGCCCGTTGGGGTATTATACCGCATTTTGTTTTTTGTTACCACGATGAATCATAAAAATTATTAAGATGGTAATGCTTGACACACTATAGTAGCTGTGTTAATGTCTTGGCATACAGGGTGATGTCAGTACATGGTACAGGAAGTCGCCTGCTGCAATGTAGATTTCAAGATGCCCTTCATGGATTCGCGAAAGGAGACTTGCTCAAAATGATGAAACGTATCTCTGTTTTTCTGAGTGTTCTGCTTCTTGTATCTGTAGCTTTTACTGCTACTGCCCAGGAAAAGGTGCTTCTCGAGTATAACCCGGCCCCAGGTACTACCGCCAAATACAAGATGAACATCCGCGGCAACACTATCGTTACAGCTTACAAGAGAGCCCAGAGAACCAATCTCGAAACTGCTATGACCATCGAGCAGAAGGTCACCGGCGTTGACAAATCAGGCAACATCGACATGGCCACCACCATTCTCGACGGAACCATCACTGTTAACAACACTCCCACCGTTCTGCCAAACCTTGGTCAGATCATCAGTGTTAAGATGGCTAAAGACGGCGAAATTATCTCCTCCACTGGAATGGACCAGCAGGGTGGCAATTTCAACCAGATGCAGATCAAATTCCCCAAAGAACCAGTAGGCGTAGGTTCAACCTGGAATTCAAACATCAAACCGAACCCCCAGCTTCCGATCCCCATGGATGTTAAATACACTGTTATGGGTTTCGAAAAAGTCGGCGGCGAAGAATGTGTAAAACTTCAGTCTGAAGTTACCAGCGCTCAGGGCTCAGCCGGCAGCATCAATCTTGATGTTAAAGCCAACGGCAACATCTGGTTCGCCTACAAAAAAGGCATCATGATCAAGAACGAAGTAACCTCAAATATGGTTATGCTCATGGAAAACGATCTCGGCGGCGGCAAGAAGGAAACTATTGAAACCCGCATGAATCTTAGCCTTACCATGGGTCTGACAAAATAATTTAAGGTACCCTTGACGCTTCATTATTCCGTTCTTATAATCTAAAACAGATTAGTAACAGGTCTTTGAAAACCAAACGGAATCCAGTAGCGAAGCGAAAAGCGAAAACAAATTATCTTTGTTTTCGGTACAACATTGAAACTGGAGCTCCGCTTTACCCGAAGCGGAGCTTCTTTTATAGCCCGATACTTTACCCGGTATCGACCTTACCTACCTACCCTTATGTTCTCGTGTTCTGTTCTATGTTCTAGTTCTGTCCCGACTCTCAACAGGAGGAAGCATTATGAGGTTGAAACGCAGTCTTATGAAGATGATGGCGACAACCTTGGCCGTAGTCATGCTGTTGACAGCCTTTGGAACAAGTGCCCACGCGGGTCTGTTCACAAAGCTCAAAGACACGGTTAAGAATAACCCTGTGAAATCGGCCCTTGCCGGTGTAGCCGCAGTTGGTGGTGCAGTTCTTGCAGCCCCATACATCGCAAGCGCAGTTGGTTTCGCATCAGGTAGTGTCGCAGGTATCGCAGGTGGTGCAACCGCAGCTGTAGCTGGTGCTGGCGCAGGTCTGGCCGGTATTGGTGCTACAATCTGGGGTGGTCTCAGCGCCGCAGGTGGTTTTGTAACTGGCGCTCTTGGCGCTCTTGGTGGAGCAATTGGCAGCGTATTCTCAGGAATCGCAGGCTTTATCGGTGGTATCATCGGCAGCCCGCTGTTTATCCCGGCTCTGTGCCTTGTAGGTGCAGCTGTTGCAGGGTATTTCCTGTGGAAAAAATACAAACGTCAGAATCAGACCATTGGCAACGGTGGCAATCTGCCCGCAGCCGGTCCGGTAGCTCTTCCCTCAAGTGAAGTTGTTGTAAGTCCGAATGTTGGTGCCCCAGGCAATGCAGTTCCATCGATGGAAATCCCGGTAACAGGCTCTGTATCAGCTCCGGAAGCAACCACTACCCCGGTTACTGAAGTTGTTGAAGCAGCACCCGCCGCGAATGCATCTACTGCTCTCAAATCAGCTCATGCTGAATACATCAAGGCTTATAATAAATACATCAACATGGTTACCAACATCGGTGGCAGCGAAAACCCCGACGAGGAACTCAGATCTAACCTGCTTCGCACTGACACTCAGACCGCTCTGACTGACTATCGTGAAGCATACAATCGCTACATCACTCTCCTCAGACAGAGTAATTCGAAGTAGCTGTGGTCAATAAAAAGCCCCGAACCGAAAGGTTCGGGGCTTTTTTATTTATGCCTTTTCAGCTGCGGGTCAGATAAAAACCGTGCCAGTCACCATCTGTCTTTTCCTGGAGATTAACCCAGCCATTGCGGGCAAACGCTTCTTTAACCAGCGGAGCGTTCGTTGAGTTAACACCCGAAAAAATCCCCCAGCCACCCTTTTTAACCCAGGGGGTAAAAACAGGGAGATATTCAAGAATCACCGGCGAGGTAATATTGGCAACGATGCCGTCAGCTTCGATTTCGGGTTTGTATTTGCCAAGATCGGCACAGATCATCTTCAACCGATCAGAAATCCCGTTCAATGCTGCATTCTTACGCATATTCTCAACTGCGGCACCTTCAATTTCGATAGCCACGCCACCCTCTGCATCATGCTTCATAAGGTAGAACGATAGAATGCCGCTGCCCGCGCCAAGATCAAGAAAGAACTGGCCGGCTGGAACAATCTTCGCCAGGAATTCCAGACATAACCGCGTGGTCTCGTGAGTACCTGTGCCAAACGCCATACCCGGATCAATAAGGATTGTTGTGGTCTGAGGCTTTATTTCGTGAGGCAATTCGGGCTCCCAGGGGGGACGAATGACAATATTTTCACCGACGCAGATCGGCTTGAAGTGCGCTCTGAATCCAGCCATCCAATCTTGATTGTCGCTGTATTCCTCAACTGTAACCGCATCGGCTGACAGAGAAAAATCACGTAACCACTGATTTATGGCAACTTCTATGGCCGCTACATCCTGTTCGACACTTGAGACCACAAAGCTGACAATCGTTTCGCCCGTATAGACAAAATCGGTTTCGCCCATGCCCTCGTCACGAATCTGCGGGCTCGAAAAAACGCTGACACCAAAGCGGTCAGCAAGCCCGAGTAATGGTTCCTCAAAATCAGATGGAATTCTTACGTTAAACCTTTTGAGCACAGCTATCAGCCTCGCTTCCGAATTCTGGTCATGCGACTTTCAACCTTTTCGAGCATGGCTTTGTCGCCACGCGAGAGTTCTCGCAACTGAACAAGAACAGTCATGGCTTTTTCAAGCTGACCCATCGCCTCAAGAGCTTCAGACTTGCCAAGCATCGCAAATTTATCTTTGGCATCATACTCTTCAAGCACCTGTTCATAGGTGCGCAAAGCCCGGTCGTTCAGGCCAACCTCAAGGAACATGCGCCCAAGAACGTTTACGGCATAAACATCTTCGGGTTCATAGTTAAGGGCAAACATCAGATTATAAATGGCGTTAGGAAAGTCGCGTCTGTCCTGGTAAGCCTTGGCAAGGTTGTAATAGGCAAACGCATAGTCGGGCTGAACTTCAATAGCCTTTTTCAGATAATTGATACCGTCTTCATCACGACCCTGCATGACCAGAATCTTTCCCATGTTGCTCAGGGTAAAAGCGTCTTCGCCATCGAGATTGATGGCCATGGCAAAATGCTCTTCAGCCTCGGCGTGCATACCCTTATCCATATAAATCATGCCCAGATTCTTCAAAATAGAGCATTTATCTGCAGCTGCAGCCAGGGCAGAATTGAAGTGCTCGCGCGCTTCTTCCATAGTAGAGGTTTCAAGGCAGATGCGGCCAATATAATAATGAGCATCGCTGTTGTTGGCATCGATAGAAAGCACCCGGTTAAAATGCCCCTGAGCAGCCGGATAATCACACTTCTCGATGGCAGCGCGACCGAGCAGCACCATGGCCTGGGCATTCTGGGCTTCCTTTTTGAGAATTTCGTTTGAAAGCCTTACTGCTTCTGCAGATTCACCAAGCTCAAACATTACCGTGGCCAGACTAAGCTTGTTATAAAGATCTGATGGGTTAACTTCAAGTGCCTTTTTGAGAATATCGACGCATTTTGCATAATCACCCTTCATGCGATAGGCAAGTGCCAGCGAATTGCGGGCATAGCGATCTGAAGGGTTCATTTTTACCGTTTGTTCGAGGGTCGAAATGGCTTTATCGATGTCGCCCTGCTCGAGATAGGTGTTGCCAAGAAGATAGTTGGTGTAAAGATCTTCCTTTTTGACTTTGAGCGAGCCATCAAGCAGTGCCCTTGCACCATCGAAGTCGCCCTTGTCTTTTAGCACCATTGCTAACTTGTTCATGGTGTAGATATCGTTGGGCTTCAACTTCAGCGCTTCTTCAAAAAATTTCTGGGCTTCATCAAGAAGATTCAGCTTGAGCGCTTCACTCCCTCTGGTATAGGCTTCCTGAAAATCCATTTAAAGACTCCTTCTCCGTCGCTGACTGTTAAAAGGCTCTTGTTCAATACTAGAACAAAACGCGATCAATTTAAAGATTTCGGGGAAAATGCCCCCGAAAGTTTCTGCCATTACATGTCGATATCGAGATCGGCTTTAAGCGCAGTTAGAGAGGCAACTACCTGCCGTCTCACCATCGGATCTTTATCTGAAAGAGCGTTTATAAGAGGCTCAACTCCCTGCGCCATACCGAGTTTGCCAAGCGCATAGGCGGCCGAAGCACGCATATTGCTCTCAGAATCTTTTATCATTCGCGAAAGCAATTCAAATACTTTGAGATCGCCATATTTGCCCAGAGCAATAAGAATATTTGCTTTGACACGATTATCCTGCTCATCAACGAGCAGATTGAGAAATTCATAAACCCGTTTGCCACCGATTGCTTCCATGGCTTCAACCGCATTGGCCTTAACCCGGCGATCGCCCGAACGCAGTTTTTCAGTCAGAATGGCGAGGTGTTCCTCATTGCCCACTTTTCCGAGAACAGCGATGGCGCGTGACAACACCCGCGAATCTGTTTCTTCGGCAACGGCTTTTTCTGCAAAAAGCCTTGCTTTATCAGGGCCAAGCCGCTCAATTATATCCATTACCTGATATCTGACCTCGGGGTCTTCGTCTTTAAACCAGTCGGCAAGCTTTTCTGAGTCTGCTGAGTCGCTGCTGTTCTTGAGAATGCGCAGAATCATGATTTTTGTCCATGAATTTGAACCGGCAAAGCTGTTGACCAGTTCGTCAGTTTCTTTGAAATTGCCGACCACAAAAGCGTTCATGCGCCCCTGATCTCCGGAAAGAACCTCGAGCTCATCAAAATTTACAACATCGTTAAGCAGAACGTTGACCTCCCGGCTGGCGATTATCTCATCGCTATCCTGAATCCTGGCCAGACTCCGGAAATCAGCGAAACCATCACCAAGCAAGGCTGCCGAATCAGTGTTTTCGCCAAACTGGCCCCTGATCATTTCCATGGAATGCAGAGTCAACTTGGGCGCGAACGGAAGGTCCTGACGACGGCCGAGATCACGTGCAGTCAAACGGGCGGCATTCAAAGCTCGCAACAGCGAATCGTGACGGTTCGGAAAAGTAAACAGCACAAGAATTCCCGACGGAAATAATTGCATATTAACGTTCTGGCCGGGCTGAACAACTTTGCGCAGGCAACTGGAACATTCGGTGACCGCAGAAAAAACCCGGTTGCCTTCGACCTTGCTGATTGCTTCATCTATGCCACTGAAATAAAGAAACAGCGACACCGCAAACAGTTTCTCGCCATTCTTTTCGTGGCCCGAAAGAGCTTTCAGGGTGCGTTCAACAATGCTGCGACTGACATACTGTTGAAGGCCGCGGCCAATCATGTCGCGTTCCTTCATGCTCATGATCATGAAATTGAAAGCATGCGCCATCTGGCCAAATTCATCATTGCGCTCAATATAGATATTCTGGCGCAGGTCGCCGGCAGTTACCTGCTCCATTGACCTGATAAACAATGAAATTTCTTTTGAAATGCGCCTGGAAAGCAAATGCATAAAAAACAGCAGCAGCAGCAGCGCAGCTACAAAAAGCAGTGCCAGCCGGTCGCGAAAGGCTGCGAGAGGCTCATAACGACTGGCATTGCGCCAGCCCACTTTTACGGTTCCGAGGCGATGCCGGCCATTCATAACCGGCACCAGAGTTTCATACATATCCTGATCGTCAAGCCTGAAAACCATTGGTTGCTCTGAATTCAAGCTGCGCATGTAATTCTTGTCTTCGGCAGCCGATGAGCCGGTCATAGTTGAATCAGAATGAAAAATTATCTGCTCATCTTTGATTACCGCAAGATAAGCAAAATCTTCATTTGTCGAGAGCAATCGCAGAGCTTCACGAAGATCCTGCTCTTCGCCTGTTTCTATGAGGCGGCACGAAGAGGGCGCAAACATCTTGGCGGCATAAAGACCATGTCGGACAAATGTTTCGCGCCATTGCCCCTCATACCAGTTTTGCAGTGTCATTCTCGAAGCCATGAACAGAAGCAGCACAACCAGGGCTGAACCACCAAGAAGTGTGTGGTGAAGGTTGGAAGCATGGTGGCGGCGCACAAACCAGGCGGCAACCATTGCCAGCAGCATAAGCGAAAATACGAGAGTATTGCGAAAGCGCACCTGAGAAACTCTTGCTTCTTCAGCAGCTCTAAAAAAACCCACTCGAAGCACAACCTTACGACCATTGCCTGTAATGATAGGAACAGCTGCTTCAACCAGCGAAGTGGTACGTGAGGTGTCCTTGAATGGTATAAGTTTCAGATATGAAGCCTGCAGAGCTTCTTCTTCGATACTTTCAAGAACGCCGACCGGCATGGCATAGTTTTCTGAACGGGCAAGCAAAGCTCCGTCAGATTGCTGAACTGCAGCATAGGCAATCGCTTCTTCTGCCAGAAGATTCGACAACCTTGGCGAGAGGTCGATGCGTCGTTCGATCGAATCAGCTACTTCGCGGGCAAGCATCTTAACCAGCATGACTCTGCGGTTTTCGAATCTTGTCTCAACCTCTTCTATATCAGAGACAGTAAAGAAATAGGCAAAACTTGAGAAAGCAAGAATCACAAAGAAAATCAGCGCCCGTTCGAGCATTTTTGAATCACGAAATATGGTCATAGCTATTATTTTTGCCGACTCTCACGCATGGTCATGCGAATAAAATGAGCGGCAATCTCCGGATCAAATTGCGAGCCACT
>JAQUZA010000129.1 GCA_028691595.1 Candidatus Rifleibacteriota bacterium | reverse complement strand
ATCGGCGTCAGTCTTTGGCGATAAAAACAGGCCTGCCCTGTTTTTTATGATTGAGCATCAACTGGCGGGTAGCCAGCTGAGCAATGCGATAAGCGGTATTTCCATCAAGGGGGAAACGGTTGGCAAGGCCCCGAACACCGTCAGTACCAAAAAGTCGGCCCATTGTTCAGCACTCCTGAAAATCGAATTCTCTCAGAGTATACCACAGGGCGAAAAACGTGACCAGAAATTAGTGGCAGCGTCAGAATACGTCGAGGGCCTCTGAAACAGATTGTTTCAGAGGCCCTCGATGATTGCGCAACGGGTAAAAAATCAGGGAGCTATTGCAGCTGCGGTTTCAGCCGCCTTGATCATAACATTTGAATTCAAAATGAGAATGCCGGTAACCAGAGCAAAAAGGCCAACCGACTCGGCAACACCCATGGCAACAACAATGTTACCAAAGCCCTTGCCACCATTTTCAACGAGACATCTGACACCTGCCCCACCGATCATACCCTGTGCGTATGCTGAATACAGTTCACACAGGCCAACGCCGATAGCTATACCGAAAAGAACGGGGCCATTCTCAGCAACACCAGCATATGGAGCCATCATAAGAAAAAGAATAAGACAATAAAGAGTCTGGCTGACCGGCATACCGACAAGACCAACAAATTTGCCCGAAAGCGGTTTGCCTTCTTTGCCTTCTCTGGCCCAGCCGCCAGCTGCCGCAGAACCTGCCGCATGAACGCCAAGGGCACTGCCGACACCACCGAAGCCCATTATCAGACCAAGAGAAATTTTTCCGAGAATCGACATAAGAGACAGCATACTATTGCTCCTTGTTTAATTTACTTGATTTCCTTGAATGGATCGTATTTACGACCAGCCCAGTCGAGTTCAAGATGATTTGAGAATTCGAGAAGGTTCAGACGCACTCCATGCGCCAGAATCCCGATAATACACAGAATAATGTTAATGCCGTGGCCCATGATCCAGATCGGCAGCTTCAAAAGCGGAACACTCAAGCCAAAAAGAGAGACCGGCGGCAACATGGCTCCGATATTGTTAAAGGCCTGAGCGACCTTACCACCCGCAAGCCCGACAGCCCACAGACGAATATAACTGAGAATATCGGAAAATGCGGCTGAGGCATTTTGTAGAATCGAAAGCAGACCGGCAAAGACACTTTTAAAAATATTAAAAGAGGGAGCGGTGAAAAGCAGAATAAGAGTCAGAGACACCTTGAACAGCGGAATCGACCATTCTGCGGGCATTACAAAGCCTGTGCCAAGAATCAGTTGACAGATAAGCCCATACATGGCCCAGATAAAAAGTATCCAGCCAGCTTCACCCAGAATGGTCAGATCGAGCGTGCGTCGCCTTATCTTCATAAAATGCGCCAGAGTAAGGTGCATAACCCCGATAAAGAAGCAGAGACCCTGCAGCAATGAAGAACCGGCGCGACTTTCAGCATCAAAGGTATTTGCTTCGAACAATCTGAATGTTTCGCCGAACCAGGCATTGGTTAACAGCCCATAGACGGCACCACCACCAAAAAGCAACATTCCGAGTTTTAGAAAGTTCGGATCTGCCCCGCGTCTGACCAACGGCCGGTAAGCCAGGGCAAGCGGCAAAAGCACGATAAAACCATACCCGGCATCGGCAATCAGAAAAGCGGCAAAAATCGTCAGGGTTGAGAGAAACAGGCCGCTGGTGTCAGGCTCGTTATAGCTGGGTGTCAGACCCATAAAATCATAGAGAGGCGCAATACTCTCGAATAAGGGAGAGTTATCAAGCTTTGTGGGCGGGGAATCTTGTTCGCCAGCATCTTCAAAGCTCATACCAACCTGCATTTCGGCTTCTTCAAACGTTTTTTGCAGATCAGCGACATTGCGCTCAGGACACCAGCCGGTAAGAACAAAGATTTCTTCTTCTGAGTGAACACCGGATTCAACTTCAGCAAAGCGTCGGCGATTGAGCAATCTGAGATAATGCTTCTCAATGTCTTCACGGCGAAGCACCAGGCATTCCAGGGTGTGTTGATGATCAGCAATAAGACGGTTACAGGCTTGAATTTCCTCGTTAATGTCGCTGATTTCCTTTTCGGGAAGCGGCATTTCGACAAACTGCTCAGAAACTTTTATCGATGACCGCGAGGCAGCGGCAAACAGACCCGTGCCATCGAGCTCATGCACCAGGCTTACTGATTCAGCCACAATTGCGTCTGCCTCAGAAACGAGGCCCTTGAAGAAAGAAATCTGCAACCCCTCGCCCTTCAGCCACCCTAGGTCTTCCAGGCCAAGCCTGCCCCATGGAGTAACCTCTTCCAGCTGGCGATTAAGGCCAACGATCTTTTCTTTCAGCTCATGAATAGCGCGATCATTGGCCAGAGTCTCTTCAACAAGCCGGGTAGGAGTACCGGGGGTGGCAAGCAGATTCTGCGAACCTGATGGCACAATCTGTGACAACAGGTTCATGGCCTTGAAGCAATTTTCGAGAGCTTCGTTAAGACTGCCGGGTATCTGCACCTTTTCGGGAACAGCCGCTTCTATATGGACAATTTCAGCCAGGCGAAGAATTTCGAGAACTTTTTCGCGCTCAGCTGTTCTGGCGGCCAGGAGAAGTTTTTTCATCTTACTGATCATGGTTTTCTCCTTTATCAGCCAGCAGACTTGCCTTTGGCAATTTTCGATCTGCCAACTGCAGCGGTCTGTTCTTCGGCGAGAGCAACACGAATAAGTCTGATGTTATCTTTCGCCTGGGGAATTTTAACCTTTTCAAAGAGGTTGACTCTCTGGGTAACTTTGCGAAGTTCTTTGTTAAGGAGTTCTTCCTGTTCGTGCAGAACCTTGACTTTTTCGCGCAGTTCCATGAGTTCTTTAAGAAACTCAAGGCCGGCATCAACCCACGGAGGAGTGCTGAGCCTGGAGTATTCACTGATTTCATACTCGACTCCGGCAACCACAGGAAGCTTGATGCCAGCTACGTTGCGAATGCCGCGCTGAATATTCTTAACCTTAACAAGCCTGGTCAATGGCCCTGGCAATGATTCACTGAAGAGAGTCGCCCAGCCATCGCTCATCTTGATTTTTTCGGCCATCAACCGGTCAAGTTTCTGGCGCTCGGCCCTGACCTTGAGAATTTCAGACTGAATCTGCTGTTTCTTCAGGACCAGAGTCGGAAGGAAGCGCTGAAACATGGCGAGTTGTCGCCGCTGTCGCAACAGTTCCGGTCTGGTTTTCTTGATTTTTTCAGCCATATTGCCTCACAGATTATTTTTTGGGCCAGAACTGGTCACAAAGATTCGATCTGATACCGGTTTCGCGTGGCTCAAAGTGCTCAGCAAGAATGCTCCAGCACTGCTGAAGCGCGTCAAAAAGACCAATATTAGCTGAAAAGCTCATAATCTGCTTTTCGAAGCTTTCGCCGTATTTGAGAAGCTTGTTATCCCAGTCGGACATTTCGAAGCCCATGGCACGTTTTTCACGTGTTTCACGGCATTTGGCATACAACTGAATGCAGCCGTCCATTATGGCGCGATGGTCATCTCTGGTTTTACCGTTAACCTGCTGTTTCAGGCGCGAGAGAGAACCAAACGGATCAATAACCCCGCCCTTGAGGTAAAACTGGCCTTCGGTAATATAACCGGTGTTGTCAGGAACAGGGTGGGTGACATCATCGCCCGGCATTGTAGTAACAGCCATCAGCGTAATAGAGCCACCTTCTTCAAAGACAACGGCTTTTTCGTAACGTGAAGCCAGCTGAGAATACAGATCACCAGGATAACCACGGTTGGAAGGAATCTGCTCCATGGTGATCGAGATTTCCTTGAGGGCGTTTGAAAAGTTGGTCATGTCGGTCAACAGCACCAGAACTCTCTTGCCCCTGACGGCAAATTGCTCTGCCACGGTCAAAGCGATATCAGGGGTCTGCAGACATTCGACCACCGGGTCTGAGGCGGTATGAATGAACATAATTGAACGGTTCATAGCACCACCCTCTTCAAGACGATTCTTGAAGAACAGGTATTCATCGTATTTTAGACCCATACCACCAAAAACGATAACGTCAGCTTCGGCCTGCAAAGCAATGCGAGCCAGAAGTTCGTTGTATGGTTCACCTGGAATAGAGAAAATAGGCAGCTTCTGACCTTCAACGAGAGTGTTGAAAACATCGATCATCGGAATATTGGTTGGAATCATGCGATGCGGCATAAGTCTGATTGCCGGGTTAACTGCCAGGCCACCGACCTCGATAAGATTGTCGGTCAACTCACCGCGGCCGTCGCGTGCCTCGCCGCCACCTGAAAACACCCGTCCGAAAAGGTCATCAGAAAAACTGAAGCGCATTGAAGCGCCAAGAAAAGAAACGCGGTCACCCGTAGAAACGCCACGGGTACCCGAAAAAACCTGAAGAGAAACATTGTCACCGCTGACTTTAATAACCTGGGCAAGTGACTTACCCCAGCTGCCTTCGACGACGGCCAGTTCTTCATAGCCCACGCCGGTAGCCTTCAGGGTGGCAACGTTACCTGCAATGTTGTCAATTTTGTTGTAATACTTACGCATTTGTTGCCTCCTTGCCGCTCAAAGTGGCTTTGATGGCATCCTGGGCAGTCTTCATCTGATCGCTCTGCCAGGGTGAATAGTTCCAGTCGCGGAATTGCTCGGTGAGCGTAAAGAAGAGGTCGCGGGCAGCAGCCTTGTTGGTTATCTCAAACTTATGTTCGAGAATACCGGTAACCATCTCAAAGAGGTGTTGCTGGCGATCGACCGGGCAGGCGGCATCGACTTCGTCGAATGAATTTTGTTGCAGATACACGTTGTCAAGAAATTCTGATTTGAGATAGATAATAAAGTCATCGATCGATGTGCCTTCTTCACCGACAACCTGCATCATTTCGAAAATACTCTTGCCACGCTTGAGAAAACTGTGGGCCCAGGAAACTTTTTCATGGGCGATAACCCCGGAGTATTTTGACCATGACTCAAGAGGATCGATGGCAGGAAACCGGCGGGCGTAGGATCGTGCGTAAGACAACCCGAGAAAGGCACCAACGACTTTGAGAGTGCCCTGAGTAACCGGTTCTTCGAAGTTGCCACCAGCAGGGCTGACGGTACCACCAACGGTCAATGAGGCCTTGCGACCATCTTTGAGTTCAACAATGCCGCCGCGCTCATAGAAGCGGGCAATCGAGCTCTCAAGATAAGCCGGAAATGCTTCTTCGCCAGGGATTTCTTCGAGACGGCCGCTCATTTCGCGCAGAGCCTGAGCCCAGCGTGAGGTTGAATCGGCAAGCAGCAGAACGTTAAGCCCAACCTGACGATAGTATTCGCCGAGGGTAATTGCGGTGTAAACTGATGATTCACGGGCAGCAACCGGCATACTCGAAGTATTACAGATGATGATCGTGCGCTCAATAAGGGTTTTGCCGGTGCGCGGATCTTTCAGGTGCGGGAATTCACGAAGAGTTTCAACAACTTCGCCGGCGCGTTCGCCGCAGGCAGCAACTATAACCAGGTCAATTTCGGCATAGCGGCTGGTAATCTGCTGCAAAACAGTCTTACCGGCACCGAAGGGGCCTGGAATACAATAAGTTCCGCCAAGCATGACCGGGAAAAAAGTGTCGATGATGCGTTGTTTGGTAACCATTGTCTGGGTCGGCAGCAGACGCTCACGGTAAATACCGAGGGGTATGCGGACCGGCCAGCGCTGAATCATGGTTACCGGCATGGTCTGACCATCTTTTTCGAGGGTGGCGACCTCCTGGTCAACCTTATATTTGCCGGCAGGAGCGATGCTTTTGACCTTCCATTCGCCTGTCAGAGAAAAGGGAGCCATAATGAAATGGTCAAAAATCTTTTCTTTAACTTTGCCGAGGTTCTCAGCGGCGGTAACCACTGCCCCGGGGGCGACGAGAGGGGTGAAATCCCAGTCTTGTTTGCGGTCAAGAGCTTTGAGATAATGACCGGGCTCAAGAAATTTGCCGACCTGAGCTGCCATTTCAGGAAGCGGGTTCTGCAGACCATCGTAAATCATGCCAATCAGGCCGGGCCCGAGTTCAAGAGAGAGCAATTCCTCGGTAATTTCGACGACATCGCCGACCTTGAGACCGCGGGTCAGCTCAAAAACCTGCATATCGGCAAGCTTTCCCCTGATTCTGATGATTTCTGACATGAGTCTGACTCCGTCAGAACGCTGACAATAAGCAACCGCATTCTGTCGAATGGTGCCTTCAACTTCTGCTGTAACCATGTTGCCGTAAACAGTGACTATTCGACCGGTTGAACTCACAGCGTAGTTACCTCCTCAAGAATTTTGCGCCCCTTATCGGGGTTTAAACGTAAATAGCGATTGTGAATGCGCAATTCAAGCAGATAGGCTATCAGCTCGTCAAGAGAAAAGCTGAATTGCATAGCTGATTTGCGCAGATAGTCGATGCGGGCCTGGTCTAGAAATTTTTCGGCTTTCAGCGGCTCGGAAAAACTTCTGTAAGCCTCGACCAGATGAGCATTATCAGGCTGCTCGGAAAAATCTTTCATAAAGGCGGGCAAAAGGGTTTCGCTGTCTGAAGAGCCCCGGCCAGCGTTTTTAAGTCTGTCAAGTCGTAACCAGGTGCGCAGCGAATATTCCCATTCAGCCCATTGTTGTAATAACCCTGAGCCGGTGCGTCTGCCAGTGGCAATCAACAGCTCAAACCAGGCTGCATAAACGTTATCAAGCCAATCATGCTCTTTGCTCGCCGAAAAACTCATAAAAGCTTCAACAAAAGCTTCGGGGAGGCTTTCAGAGAGATGCGGCTGAAAGTCACGGGCGTTCATGACAAAATAATGCAGCCCACAACGCTCAATTTCGTTTTCGGCGGCGAGCAAATCGGCCAGAAAAACCAGCCGTTCATCTTTTTCTTCGTGAATTGCCGCGAGGACATCATCAGCAGGCATTGGCTCGCCGGCGGTAGCCGGCAAAGACGGAAGCACAGTCAGTAGATAGTATAAATTATCTGTCACAGTGATATATCCGCCTTTGATCAGGCTTCAAGCAATTTTTTAAGTTCAGGAGAAAGGAGTTTTCTAAAGGTTTCGGTAATTGAATCTTCGGTTACTTCAAAAACTTCATTGCTTCCGGCGGCTCGTATTTCAAAGCCTGCTTTGCTCATTTCGCCAGTCAGTTCAACCATTGCGCCCTTCTCTTTAAAAATTGCAGCGACGGTTTCTGCCAGAGGCCTGGCAATTTTTTCGCCAAGAGTTATTTCCCATTTCTGGCCCGACTGCTGACTTTTTAATAATTCAGAAACTGCTGTTCTGATAATTTCTTTGTCATTAAGACTTTCGGCAACCTTGCCCTTGAGAAGCCTGGTGCCTGTTTCTTCTATCTTTTTGCGAAAGGCATTGACCAGATCGCGGGCAACAAGCTTCAACTCATCTTCAGAGCGATGACGATTCTGCTGAATGCGGTTCTGAGATTCCTTTTCGACCTTCGCTGCTTCGTTACGAGCGGCATTAACGATCTTTTCGGCCTCTTTGCGGGCTTCGGCGAGAATTTTGGCGGCTTCGGCCTTAGCGGCTTCAATACCATCTTCTCTGAGCTGTCTGGCAAAAGTTGCAACATCCGTTCCCATTATGAGTCTCCTTCAATCAGTCAAAAATAGGGCTGATTTTTAGTTTCATAAGTTCTTAACACTTTCGGAACTTTTTTTCAACCAGCACCTCAGCGCCGGTAAAATACTTCAGCAAAACCCGTGCCAAATAAATAACTAATTTTATCCTGCCTGTCAGCCGATTAGTTACCTGAAGAGCAAATGCTTGAGGAGGTATACTATGAACCGTTGGAAAAGGGCGGCCATTCTCTGCGCCGTTGCCGCCGCTATAAGCAACAGTTCTCCCGTCGCTGCTGCACTGGACAGAACCAGTTACGCTGCTGAAACTGCTGCCATCAATGTTGCAAAACACTTTCCGGTCAATATGGCCACCGGAGTTTCACCTGAAACTCCACTTACGGTAGAATTTGGCGGAGCGG
>JAQUZA010000128.1 GCA_028691595.1 Candidatus Rifleibacteriota bacterium | reverse complement strand
TGAACCCATGCCAGATTGAAGCATGATTGAACAACGCTCAGCTCTGATGGCTTTGCCAGCCATTTCAAGAATTTGTTTGATGAGCTTATCGGTATCACTCTGGAAGTTCATGGCCTGGCTGGCCTTAAACAGAGTTTCAATTTCAAAAATTTTGCGGTCAAGAGCCTTGTTGTTGGCCTCGAGGGCATCGAGCATTTCGTTGAAACGATGTGCCAGAGTACCGATTTCATCTTCTGATGATGCTTTAATTCGGTAGCTCAGATTGCCGCTTTCGATAACCTGGGTGCCTTCGATAAGATTATCGAGACCTTTGGTGATGAACTTTGCCAGAATGACGGAGAGAATTATGCCCGCCAGAAGACCGATCAGCGCAATCAGAATGATGTGCTGGCGACTGACTGACTTGGCTTCGGTCAGGCGGTCAAACCCGAAGCGCAGAATTACGGTGCCAAATCTTGAAGTGCCGACCTTGATGGGGGCAACATAATCGACGAAGGTGCCGTCTTCGCCCTGAACCCTGGTGGGAGTCTCAATATTGTCTATCTTATTGCGCATTTTTTCGGCAATTACCTGGCCAAGAAGGCTTTCTGAGTCACCACGTAGACGATGGGCAAGATAACGGCCGTCGATATCGAGAATGGAAATCTCGTGAATATCCTGGCCTCCGGCAATTATACGCTCGGTATAAGGTACAAGGGCATCGTATGACTGGCTGATAATTGGATCCTGGCAGGCAATCGCCAATGTCGATGAAAGCAGCAGGCCAGATTGATCCATGGAGCTGGTCAGCAGTGATTCTTCGCGAAGAGAAGTGTTCACTGAGTTCAAAAGGATAATCAGCCCTACCAGAAGGGCGATTCCTGAGATGAACTTAATTTTTATCGAGAATCTGTTTGCTGATTCTGATTTTTTCACAGGGGTGATCCGGTGTCAGTTATTTTTCTGCTGGTGCTGTTCAAGTAGTGTCTGAACTTTTTCGATATAGTCGTAATCTTTGTTGTCAGCAGGCACAAAGCCCTGAACGTCAGTTAATTCGTCGAGAATGACTTTGCCTTCGGGGGTTTTGGTGTTCAAATCAAGGAGAGCCTGTTTAATTTTTTCGATCAGATCGGGTGGCAGACTTTTGCGAACCACGATCGGTTCGTTGGAAATATCAGGGGTAGTGGCGAGAATCGTGAGTTCACTCATCTTGCTTTTATCGCGCAGGGTATTGCGGGCATCATCGTAGCAGGCCCCGGCATCATATTTGCCAAGGAGAACATTCAAGACCACCGCATCGTGCTTGTTGAGAAAAGCGGCTTCAGAAAAGTCTTTTTCGGTGTTAAGGCCAGCTTCGAGCAGCAAAGACTTGGGAAAGATATATCCGGATGCGGATTCTTTTTCGACCCAGGCAAATTTTTTGTTTTTAAGGTCTTTCAGGCTGCGAATGCCGCTGTCCTGGCGGGCAATAATGATCCCGCGATATGAAGTCGTGCCAAACCGTATTGGCTTGACCAGTAGTTGAATTTCGGGGTTGTTGCGCGCTTCGACCGAGGTCATGGTTGCCAGCCAGGCAATGTCGATTTCGCCCTTGACCAGTAGATTCATGATACCTGAATAGTCAGAGGCTGTTTGCAGGCGTGTTTGCTTGACACCAAGCTTCTGGGTAAGGTATTCGAGAAATTTGTTGTGTTTCTGAACCATCGAAGAAGAGTTGGTGAAGGGGATTCTTCCGAGTTTCAGGACGGTGTTGGCGTAAGGGGAGGCAGGTTCACCTTCAGCCGGTTTGGCAGTTGAGGCAGGGGTTCCCTGGCTGTTTTGTTCAGTGGGCTTTTTTGCAGTTGCATCACCACCGCCGCAGCCAAGTGTCATTGCAGAAATGAGTGTAACGAAAATTATAAAAACAGCAAAGTTTTTCCCCATCAGAATTTCTCCAGTCATCAGAACTATTCGCCTAATGTATACCATAAAACTTTTTTCTTTAGCTATTGTTTTATTATTGGCAGATCCAGTTTAAATTCAATCAATTGTGGCGAAGCTTTGGTTACAATTTCAAGCTCACTCAAATCCTCCATGAACTTCAGGTTGGAAACCGGTGGAATACCCTTGTCACGAAGAAGTGGCGACTGTAGAAGTCTCTGAAGCTGAGTATTGAAATCGGCAAATTTTATTTTCCAGAAACGTTTAAGATCTTTTATCAACTTCGCGCCTTTAGCTTTGCCTGATTTAACGTTCAGAATATGGGAAATTTCATTGATCAGATTTTTTTGCCCGGTTGCCAGGACAAGAAAATTCTCGGCAAGCCCGGCATAAACAGCAATCTGTGGAAACATGAAATAAGACAGTTTTACCAGAGAGATTTTGTTGTCCTCGAGAATCTGTGTAAAAATGCCGGTTTGCATACACAGAGTTTTTAGTTTCTCAAGGTTATTTCGCAGTTTATCTATTTCAGGAACCGGTGCTGCAAATCTGATGTCGGGAAGACCGCCGTCTCCAGAAGGATCGAGATTTACATAGAGTATGCTTTCGCGTGCAGCATTTGCCAGCAGGTCATTTTCGAAATCGAGGCCGGCGGATGCAACCATTTGTAGAACAGTCTCCGATTGTGGTACGGCTCTGATATTTTTCATTGCCTCACCCGTATCTTCTATCGGGTGCGTCTGAGCAAAAAACATCAGGGCGTTTTCGTTGATGAAATCACCAATGGTTAAATTATGTTCGATTTTTTCATTGCCCAGATTTCCAGCATTGGAAACGATATTGAATCTGGCAAAAAAGCCATGAGCCGATATTATGGCAGCACCAACCAGATAGTCGGAAGCCTCAAGCATTGGCAGCAGTTGAGTCTCGATACGATAAATCTGTTGAGGCTTGAGCCTGTTTGAAGCTTCAGGCTGCCTGACCAAAGTATCGAGCACTTCTTTCATGCTGTGGCTCTCAAAAATCATTTTGATGATGATGGCCTGGGAAGCCGGTTGGCACTCAGCGGCAAGTTTCGCAAAATTTTCGCTGTAGCCGTTTAAAAGCTCGTCAACGCGCTTGAGTTGGCCTGTGGTAAGCGCCGTGGCTGGCAAAGGTTTCATAAAATCGGGTGTGGCAATGGCCGCAGTATCATAGAGTGAGGCAGCTTTGAAAATTGTTGAGTTTGCGGGCCAGTCTTTATTAATAGCCCGGCCCAGCCGGCGAAGTAATTCTACAGGGTAATTGCCGGGTTCAGCAAGAAAACCGCCGACCCGCTCGAGCTGGAAAGCCATGATTACAGGTTTGTCGCTCTGCCCGGAGGTTTCTGCCAGAAGCCCCGACGAAAGAAGAACCGAGACAGCCAGAAGTATTATCGCTTTTTTGCATCGGCCGCTGATCATTATTTGCTTTCTCCTGATCACATCTGTAAATAATATCTGTGCCAATACTAGCACTGTTTTCGTCTTTTCTCAACCCACGTTGAGACCTCCTGGTTCTTCGTTTCCATGATCATAAGGTACAAAGGCTTTGCCGCTATTCGAATAGTTGCAATAGAATGGTATAATTAAATTCATGCAAAAAGTTACCCGTTGTTACCGGCGGCCCCGAACGCCAGTATTAGATAATTCCTGTTGCCCGCCTCTTTCAGGCAGCAAACAGAAAGGCCTGCATGGCTTCAGGCCAGGCGGTTCATTTCAGCTTAATAGTTCCCGCAGGGGGTTCATACTCTACATTGTAATGGCGGTGTTACTTGGTCTGGCAATACTTGCTTTCGGCCTGAATACTTTCAAACAGGGAGCCATAACCCAACTTGCCCGTAACGTTGACCAGAACCGTCTGGCACTTCTTGCCCAGTCGGCAAACGCTGAAGTAATTGCCATGATTCGCAGCCTGGTCAACTCCGATCGCGCTCACCCCATTTACCAGAGATTTCGTGACATTTTCCCCGATAATGGGCCGGCTGCAGCTTTGAACGTTGATATCCCTCTTTTTCTTGGCTTTGAACCACAGCAAACTTTGCAAATGGCTCAGAACGCCGGTTATCCCCTTAAGGTCAAAAGCAAAGCTGTTTTGAGAATTTATCGCAAATGTGAGTATAATTCAGTTTCCGCCTACAATGGCTATATCGATATTTATTCTCAGGCTTACCGCGATGGCTTTAAAGAGACCAGCATCGAGGTTTACGAGCGGCGCGATGTTCGTCTGGTCGATTTGCGCCACAACCTCGATAAGTATGCCCTGTTCGTGAAGAATTATTCACCCGATTACAACAACACTTATCGCCGGGTAATAGTCGAAGGTATCAAACCCTCAGGCCCTAACATATCAAGGGTATATCTGGGCAATTCAAATTACCCCGACTGCCTCGATACGCAAAAGAACATCTGGCTTGATTTATGCTACCAGGAACAACAAAAAGCGCCAGGCATTCTTGATCTCTTCAACTTCAGCGGTCTGAAGAAGTTTCCAGATGGCAGCGGCACGACCAGCCTTTTTTCTTTTGCATCCACTGGCTTTACTTCTCTCAAAGACAGCCAGGGAAGGGCCTTATACGAAGATAGAATCAGTGATTTTGTCGATGTGGTGGCCGTTAAAAAGATTTATGAAAATTTTGTCAACAATGCCGCTGACGGCATCCGCAAAGCCAAAAACAAACCCAAAACGGCTTACAAAACTGGCGATGCTCTTAAAACCAAGTGCAGTCAGGCAATTCCCCTTTCAAATGATAAGGCAGCAAGTTTTCAGATTTGTCAAGATTTCGTTGCTAACGCCAACGGCACCAACTATTCGGCCTGTTCAGGGTTTCAAAAAATTCTGCGCACCTGTATGGCCAACTGGAAACTGCATCATGGCTATCTCGATGCCGCCAATGTCTGGCAGGTTGATACAGCTCAGCGACCGGCACTGCCAAATGCCCAGCCATGGGCAACAGCTCTTTCTTACCGGGGGCTCACCGAGCTTGCTACCGAAAACAATAAAAAGGGGCCGTATTTTTACAACTATCTCAACAAGATTCCCGATAAACCAGATAAACCAGGTGGTAAAACCTACAACCCCGAAAGACTCAGAGTTGGCAAAATGCTGCAGTTGTATGGCTCAACCGACTTCACCCCTGTTCTGGTTGAGGGGCCGGTGTTTCTCAGGTTTTTTAAAATTGCCTATTTTGATACCTTTGTCGCTACTATCACGTTTTTTGACGAAGATGAATCTGTCGTGCCGGAACCGGTGCCCGTTAATTTCATCCGCCCGACAATCGAACCGCAGACCTTTCAGAATCTCCCCCTTCAAAACGAGTTTTCACCCTCTGCTTATTTCAGCGACAACCTTATTATGAGCAGGGCCATCGATAACGTCTCTGTTAATGCTCTTCTGGGTTCAGCCCTGCAAACACGTGATGGCGAAGGAAAGCTGGTAACCATAAACCCACTTACCGCACCAAGGCCAACCTTTCCCTATCCGCGCCAGAGGCCGTCTCCAACACCTGTAACTGCCAACAGTTTTGGTCGCCTGATTGATTTTAAGACAGTCAGTTATAACTATTCGTCGCCCGCAGAGTTTCTTGCTGAACGAAAAGGAACGATCGGCTCAGATGAGGTGCTTTTTCTTGACGGGGTAATCTATATCGAGGCGGGTGACCTCGACCTGGGCGACATCGACAAATTCTATGGTAAAGGCATGATTTATCTTGGCCGCGGGAACTGCTATCTTGGCGATCTCTTGCGTTACCGCAGCCCCCAGAGTGGCGATTCTCTGCGTTTATATCTCAGGAAGGGTGACTTTATTCTGAAAAGATCTGAGCAGACTACCATTGAAGCTTCTCTGGCAGCTTTTTACAATCCTCCCGGTTCTGCTGACCCCTCAGAACAGGGCAGTCTGATTTTTAACGGCCAGAAAACCGTGACAATTATCGGTAATCTTCTGGTAGACTATCTCTATACCCAGGAAAGGGGCGATAATAGCCTTTCTGAAGGTGGTCGACTGATTATTCGTCATGATCCTTTTCTTTATGAGCCAGCCGCTGAAGTTGATGGCGTAAAAATGGACCCATTTCAGATCAGTATCGGTACCGTTAAAACGGCGTTTGCAATTAACTCCGGAGGTAAAACCTTCTAATGGACCAGGCGCGCTGGTTGATTGTTTTATCAGTTATAATCTGCATGACGGCCTCTCTGGCGTTGCTGCAACGTTTTGCCGGACAACCGGACATTCCGGCAGGTTCCTCCGAAGTTTTTTCGCAGGAGTTAGTTGAAACCCCCGTTGCGTCTGTTTTGCCTGAGGTTGCTGCCGGGACTGCCGCTCCGGTCACCATCAGATACCCTGAGCCTCCCGCTCACATCTTTTCAGTTCCAGGCCATGCTGATGCGCAAAATGAATCGGCGGCATTTCGCGATCAGGGGAAAATAAGCGAATGAAGAATCTATACCTTAAAAATCATGTTGGCATGGGCTTTGTCGAAGTGATGATCGCGGTGCTTGTCGTTACTGCCAGTGCAATACCTATTATTTATATGGTTACTTCTTCCCGCACTGAAACTTCGAGGGCTATTAATTATCTGAGGGCCGTGGAACTGGCCAATGAAGTCATTGAATGTGCTTCAGCCGCAGAATTTAGCCAGGTTACCCCGACTACTTTGTCAGGTTTCCGCGGTTCCATTTCAGAAGAATTTTCGGCTGGCCTTAAAACTGTCGCCGTCGATACTGTTGACCCCGAAAATCAGTCATGGAAAGCAGATTCGCTTATGGCCATGGATCTGCATTACTCTGAGCAGTACAACACCGCTTTCTTTTTTCGCGAGTTTGAATTAACGGATATCAACGAATCTTATCTGCGGCCAGGTATGCTTAAAAAACTTACGGTCAGGGTAAAATGGAGCGAGGGTGAACGTCCTGCCAATCTGAATGTCCCCGAGAACCGTACCAGACAGGTTGAGTTATCGGTTCTTCTGCTGAACGAAAAGAATTTACAGCTATGATAAAAAGCCTTGAAAAATTTACTGTCTGCCTCAATATGCCAGCTCTAAAAAGGCGGCAGGCATTCACATTCGTTGAAATGACCCTCAGTGTGGCCATTTCTCTGGTTGTTTTTCTGATGATTTACCGTTTTTTGTCAAGTACCAGGCACCATTATATGTATGGTACCGTTAACCTGCAGAATCTTCAGGAAGCAAGGCAGGCTCTCAATAACCTGCGCCGCGATTTTTCATGTGCCTGCCCACGCATTGAAGACCCTGACATTGCCGGGTACGTGACCTTGCAGAAAGTCAGAAAACAGGTTTTTGTCACTTCATCATGGCCTTCATCGACAGAAGGCGACCTGATACAGATTCACCCCCATGGTCTGATGTTCTATAAATTTGCTTTTGGCTCCACTGGCGAGAAACCGGAGGTTGAACTGGTAAGTTATGAATTCGACCCGGTGGCCAAAGTGCTGATAAGGCGTTCAAAAGGCGACCGCATTCAGAAGTTCACAGGTTTTGAAGACGTTGATTTTCGGCTCTACGCACATCGTCTGAATCCAAAGGTTCCGGTGCTCTGGGTCAGCTTTAAAGTTCACGAGGGCGAGAACATATACGGAAAGGACAGCATCGGCAAAGCTCTCGAACTCACAACTTCGATTACCAGTAACTTTATTACCAGTTCAGTAAATAATAAATACTGGCGCTATGAAATTGGTCATAAAAAATTGTAAAATCAATGCAACATATTTTACCCGCAGGGCGTAATCTTTGTAGATAATCATTCAGCAGGAGGAATTTATGAAAAGATTCAATTCTATTATCGCCGCTCTATTGTGTTTTATGATGGTTTTCAACCCGGTTCTTTTTGAAGCGGTTCTGTGGGCTGAAGATGCCGCCCAGACCGAGTCAGCACAGCCGGTTAACATGGAAACATCTGAACAGAGCGCTTCTGAAGCCTCCGCTAAGACTGATGATGCTTATAAACAGTTGACCAACACCAAACCCGGAAAAAATAAAATGGTACATGAGCAGTGGTACCAAAAATAAAATCAGAGAGGCAAACAAGAATCTGGCAAGTGCTACCACTCAGGTTGCCGGGGTTAAAGCCAGCGCCAGTG